>JAVCDD010000303.1 GCA_030765125.1 Candidatus Hatepunaea meridiana | reverse complement strand
TAGAAGGAACAAACAACAAGATTAAGACTATGAAACGACAAGCTTACGGCTTTAGAGATATGCAATTCTTTAAACTCAAAATCATGGCTATTCATGAAACTAAGTACGCATTAGTCGGATGAACCAGAAATAAATTCCGCGTAGAGGCTTATTTCCCTTCACTCATGTAAAAGAGCTCAATAAATTGCCCCCTACGCGAAATTCACACTTGACAAAGTCATTTAAATAAGCGGATACCAATGTTTCTTTCACACTTTCATACTTTTACACTTTCACACTTACTATGAACTTTATACCATGTTGGATTAGAGATAACTTTCGTGTAAAGCTGGGTTTATTTATATTAGCAACACTGCTTTGGTTCCTGGTAGTATCGCAGAGAAGTTATGAACATTCACTTACGATACCTATCCAGATCACTGGATTGAAATCAGGGAAGCTAATAGTGAGTGAGATTCCTGAAGAAGCAAAAGTCACCTTTCATGCGCAGGGAAGGGAACTGATGCGTATGCAGTTCTATACACGACCGTATCTGCGGATAGATTTGTCAACTATCAGTCGTTTTTATACTTTCCGACCGCATCTGGATATGGTTGTTGTACCGGGTGGGTTGGATGCCAAACCAATTGATGTCATTTCACCTGATTCCATTTTTATTAAACTTGATGACAAACTTGAATTAGCATTGCCGGTTTCACCGCGAATTACAGCCGTGTCTGCTGCAGGCTATACATTTGTTGGAGATTTTGAGATTAAACCACCTGAAGCTACTATTATTGGACCTCGCAGCCAGGTTGTCAGATTGGATTCGCTTGAAACGGAAGCTGTTGAATTAGGGAAAGTTAAGCGTAATACTGTGCTTGATTTAGATATTATACTTCCTGCAAATGTATATGGTGCAAGGATTATCCCTTTGCAAGTAAAGGCATTAATACGCGTTGAAAGATTAGGGGAGTCAAAAATCAATCAGGTGCCAATAAGAGTTATTAATACCCCTCGCGGGCGTGAAGTTGTGATTGATCCGGTATCAGTTGACGTAGAAGTAACAGGTGGCATATCCAATATCTCAAATATCAACGCTGATTCAATTAGAGCTTGGGTTGATTTCCGTGAATATAATATGACAAAAGGTGGAAGAGCTCCAGTCCATATAGAGACCTCGCTAAATGTGGGAGTAAGGGGTATTACTCCTGAAAACGTCAGATTAATTATTAGGCGCAAGTGAAGTCCGGAGTTGTACTTGGAATCGAAACGTCTTGTGACGAGACTGCAGCGGCGCTTGTTATAAACGGCAAGCTTATTGCTGACCGGACTACTACACAATTACTGCACGAAGCTTATGGTGGTGTCGTTCCTGAACTGGCTTCACGCGCTCATGAGCGGTTGTTAATGCCTGCTGTATCAGGTGTCCTTAAGGATGCTGGAGTGCAGGTTACCGATATTGACGCCGTTGCAGCGACTTACGGACCTGGATTAGCAGGTGCTTTGTTAGTAGGTGTATCGTTTGCCAAGGGGCTGGCTAAGGGGTTGAATATACCTTTTTTAGGCATTAATCATCTTGAGGGACATCTTTGGGGTGCAGAAATTACACATGGTCACATACCGCAGCCGTTTCTTGGGATGATTATTTCCGGTGGTCATACGATTACCATTGATGTGCAGGGATTTGGAAAATATACGCTGCTTGGAAGGACTCATGACGATGCCGTTGGTGAGCTGTTGGATAAGGCAGGGAGGATGTTGGGTTACTCGTTTCCCGCAGGCGCTTCTATTGACCAAGATGCTATGAACTTCACTGGTAAACCTGTACATTTCCCGCGCGCCAGAGTAAAATGTGATGATAGAGGATTCAGTTTCAGCGGGCTTAAAACGGCTGTGCTCTATTATTTACGCGATAAAACTCGCTGTCAGGGCGTCGTCCCTGACAGCAACGCTCCCGGCTATGCTGTCAACCGCGGCGGGTTGACTGGGGGAAAGCAGCCTGAAGGCTGGACTCTAAACTCTGTTTCTCAAGGGAACGGTTATAAGCTATCCCCTGTTGAAAGAGCTGCTGTTTCAACTGGTATGCTTGAAGCAGTATCAGATATGCTAATTAATGGTCTTTCAGTAGTATGGGATAATAATAAGTACAAAGCGCTTGTAATTTCCGGTGGAGTAGCCTCAAGCCGTTTTCTACGTACTCGTTTTGAAAGATTTGCCGATGAGCGCAATATTCCCTTATATATACCACCTTCGGAGCATTGTACAGATAATGGCGCTATGATTGCTTACGTTGGTTACCGCTATATGCAGTCAGGTTATACAAGCCCGTTGGATCTAGCGATTGATCCTGCGCTTGGATTGTAATAATTAATGAAGCATTCCCAAAGGGAATGAATGTGAATAGTGGTGGGTGAAACCCACCGTAAGAAATAACAGACCTTCTATGATCCTGAAGGGGCGGGAAATAGAGGGACAGTATACCTATTTTTATAAGTATTAGTAAACTGACCAATGGTTTATAGAAAAAATAGGTATACTGTCCCCCTATTTCCAGTTTAACCCATTTAAATACCATAAATGCTCACCGAAACGTCATTTAAAATTCTAACCAATTATTCATTATGGCTGGTTGTGCTTGGTTTATTAGCTGCAGCCGGCTTTGCGCTCTGGAGCTATAGGAGAACTGTTCCCCCGACGGGGAATTGGTTGCGTGGTTTGTTAACCTTTTTGCGCTGGGGTGCGCTGAGTTGCGGGATATTATTAATTGCACATCCGGAAATTGAGATTCATCGTTCGTTTCAGGAACCGGCGGATTTACTTGTTCTGATTGACAGGTCTTCCAGTATGGGGTTGGTTCAGACTGGCTCAGATCGTGTAAATCTCGTAACTCAACTAATAACAAGCGATGACTTCAAGCGTCTTGAGAAAGCTTACAATTTACGTTTATTCGGTTTTTCAGACAGCCTTGAGTCTGAGTGGAACGATATTACTGCAGCGCTGAATAACACGCCCGATGGAGTTGGTACTGATCTCGGTCAATCCTGGATGCAGGCGTTGGAAGAATACAGCGGTGAGAAGCCTGCTGCAATCCTTCTTGTTTCGGATGGCGCTCACAATATGGGCGCTGATCCAGCACGTCTGGCTCGTATTGCTCATGTGCCGATTTGGGCTATTGGAGTTGGGTCGACTCAAGCTGTCAAGGATATTATGATCCGGTCAGTATCCGTTAACCCGGTTGTGTATCAGGACAGCAAGGTTCCGGTTGAAGTTGGCTATCGAGGCGTCGGTGCTTCCGGAACAAAGGTGAATGTCATTCTTAGAGATGCTGATAGAAAGAGGATAGCCGCTCATCAGATCAGGTTCAGTGGTGATTTCTCTGAAACGACATTAATGTTTGAGATTCCGGTGAAAAAACCGGGAAGACAGAAATACTCAGTGGAAATTGAACGGCTTGACGATGAATTGACTTATGATAATAATAAGCGCAGCTTTTACCTGAATGTGCTGGCAAACAGGATGCGAGTGTTAGTAATGACGGGACCGCCTGATCAGGGATTGGGTGACCTGATCAGGAGATTGAAAAAAGATGATAATGTCGAACTAACGCAGCGCACAACAAAGGGTAAAGGTTTCTATGAAGGGGATTGGCCCAATATTGATATAATTGGTAAAACCGATGTGTTAGTATTGCATCATTTTCCAGTCAGGTCAAATAGTAAGAAGAAGTTAGAATCCTTCGTTGCCAATGTTGTCGATAAAGAATTGCCCGTAGCTTTTATAGATGGCGGTGCACTTGATCCTAATCGGTTGAAATTAATAGAACCTTTGCTTCCATTGACACTTGACAGAACACGGGTTAAATTATTACGTGGACAGGTATTCCCAATCAGGCGTCATAGTGTGATTGCGGATCCTGAAGCAACTGATATAACTATTGGTTGGTCAGATTTGCCTCCAGTTCTGTTTTTTAATAATGCTTATAAAATGAAACCTCAATCAACGGTTCTTGCTGAATTCGTTGATGAGGAATCACTTAAGCGATTCCCCGCGATAGTAATATCCGATGCAGGTGGAACCAAATCATCTGCATTGCTTATACGCGACCTCTGGCGATGGGGACTTGCAAAACCGGGTGATGAAGGCGTGGTTGAACCGTTACTTGAACGATTGGTAAGGTGGTTGGCGGTTAGAAAGATTGACAAACGCGTAAAGATAGTCTTTGACCGTGAAATATTCTCCAATCAGGAACAGGTTGGGTTTACGGTTATTGTGTTGGATGAGAATTACTTGCCTCTGGATGGGGTTAATGTTCTGGCAAAAGTTGCAAAAGGCAAGGAACCGGGCGGGCATGCAGCTCTAACAGGGATTGGTCAAGGGCGTTATCGGGGATCGTTCCAATCGTGGGGTGAGGGTGAGTATTCTGTATCGGTAAAAGCAACAGTTGATGAACAATTAATCGGTGAAGATCGAGGCACTGTAACGGCTGAACCATTCTCAATTGAGTTGCTTGATACTCGGTTGAACGAGGAATTAATGCGCTCTATTGGTGAAGCGTCGCAAGGTGGTTATGTATCGATATCATCTGCTGATTCACTACTGAACACCTTTGATTTCCAGCCAGTTGACAGGGAAATCGTAAATACAATTCAATTATGGGGAAAAGGGTGGCTGCTGGCGTTAATAATTGGATTGTTGGCGGTTGAATGGTTGATACGCGTTCGGGTGGGGATGTTATAATTCTTCAGTAGGTTGGATACTCTTGTCTGACATTAACAGTTTAGTAGGTTGGATACTCTTGTCTGACGTTAACAGTTTAGTAGGTTGGACACTCTTGTCCGACTGTATTTACGAATGGCAATGAGTCAGACAGGAGTGTCTGACCTACTTGAGGTATATTTAGGTGAGTTATGAAACGAGTCAGACAGGAGTGTCTGACCTACCGAAGATTATTATTGTCGGTGGCGGCTGGGCAGGACTGGCAGCAGCGACTAAATTGGTACAATCCGGTGCGAAAGTAACGCTTTTTGAGCGAAACAAGGAATTGGGAGGGCGAGCATCATCCTTCTATGATTCAGACTTTGGTGAATGGCTGGATGATGGACCTCATATTTTCATCGGCGCATATACGACTGCGCTTGGGTTATTGGAAACTTGGGGAGTGCAGGACTTAATCAGCTTTGATGATGGAGATGAAATACCTTTCATTTATTCTAATGGAAAGGAGATTCAGCTCAAACTTGGCAGTAGAGGCGGTGCACTCGGAGCGTTTTCGAGTTTAATGACTTTTAAGGGGATGACATTTAGCGAACGATTGAAAACCGCACGAGTTGCAAAGGCAATGCTGGAATTAAAAGTTATTAATCCGCAAAGCGAGCCAACAGTTGCAGATTTCCTGTCAAAGTATGGAATAAAAGAAGGTGATTGCGGTGGGTTCTGGGATGCAGTTACGGTTGCAGTGATGAACGCTCCAACTAAATTAGCAGGATTAAAACCGTTAGTCGGCGCATTAAAAGAAGGATTGTTAGTTGGTGGAAAGGCGGGAAGAATTGGTATGTTCCTTAAACCATTTCAGCAATCTTATATAGAACCTGCGAAGAAGTATCTTATCAAAAACGGAGTTGACGTTAGAATCGGCACAAGCGTTGATTCGCTTATTGTTAATAATGATGATTATATTGCAGGTGTTAAAACCGCAAATAAACAACTAACTGCTGATAAGGTAATATTAGCAATACCACCTAAAGCAGTTCTTCAGTTGTTGCCTGTAAGTTGGCAAGAGGACAGTTACTTCGCTCGCTTAAATAGCTTCCGCACTACACCGATTGCTTCAGTACATATAACATTTGACCGACCGGTTTTGAAATCACGGTTTGCCTGTTTGCCGGGAGCGTTTACGCACTGGGTTTTCAGCAGGGGGGAACGCGAACGTCAAGGTTGGTCGAAGGTTTCAACGGTGATTAGTAATGTACCCGGTAAGAATGAGATGACGTTAGAAGAGATAGAGAAAGCAGTATTGAAGGATTTACTGAAACGCTTACCGGAAGCATCAAACGCCAATGTTAAGCATATCCGTGGCATCCGCACTATGAATGCAACGGTACTGCTTGAACCCGGATCGGAATTAATCCGACCAATCTCGCAAACTCCGATAAGAGGACTTTTTCTGGCAGGAGATTGGTGTAAGACAGGTTTACCGGCAACGATAGAAAGCGCAGCCCGATCCGGAGAACAAGCAGCAAAGTAGACGCAACACTCTTGTCGCGTGTTTTTTTATCCGCAGATTTCTTAGTTCAGAGTTCAAGCTTCAGCTTGTTTTTCCTCGCCTAACAAGCAAGCTGAAGCTTGAACTCTAAACCAAAATAATCTGCAAAATCTGCGGATAGAATCAAACAACAGGAATATCGCATTTAATATGGATGTTTACTTACCCTAATAAAGGTAAATTCCTTCTTATCTTCAAACTTCATAATCATCGAGTCACCGTTTACAGTATACCTATGGTATGACCACCTAAGGTCTCCAAGGTTAATATGAAACCCGCGCACATTTGACTTCCATTTGAAAGCTTCCTCGGCATCAAAACGAATTAAGGTTCCCAAGCCTTTTTCTTCAATAATCAACTCAATTTCTTCACCGGGCGGGATTTTCCCTAACCCATCTTCTTCAGATTTCATTTGAACCGCTTTCCATTTCCCGAATAACTCTTTATCATACGGGCTGCCGCAGCCGGTGAATAATGTATTGACGGAAGCGAGAAGTATAAGAATGATTAATAGCTTTAGCCATATTGGTTTCATTGTTAATCCTATGTTTGTTTGTAGTATTTGAATATATAATATAAATACTATTATAGTATGTTGACAAATTCAATATTGTTTAATATCTTGAATTTAATATAATTTTATAATTTTTTCTCAATAGGAGGAAGCAAATGATTGACGTAAAAGAAGCGGCTATTGTTGCAAAAGACTATTTATTGGCGCTTTATGATGGCAGGGATATTTACAACCTTACCCTTGAAGAAGTCGAACTGTCAGAAGACCAGGAATGGTGGTATATCACATTGGGATATTCTGAGATATCCGGTTTAAGGGCTTCTAATTATAAAGTAATTCAAATAAAAAGTGAAACCGGACAGGTTTTTTCGATGAAAGTAAGAACGCTGCAATGAATAACTACCATTTTGATGATGTTTTCCTGCAATATAAATCAAAAGGCATTTTAATAGATTCCAATCTTTTACTGTTATATTTCATTGGAAAATATTCACCCGATAGAATAACGAAATTCAAACGGACAAGTATTTTTACTATTGATGATTTCGATATTATAGAAAGTGTCTTTCAATACTTTAATAAAATAGTAACTACACCCAATATTCTAACAGAGGTCAGCAATCTTTCCGGTCAATTGCCTGAAGGTATTAGGAAAGACTGTTTCAAGGAGTTTCGAAAGATTATAACTACCTTAAATGAAGAATATTATGCAAGTCAAGATATTAGCAGTGAAAAACAATTCCTTTATTTTGGTCTTACGGATACAGGAATTATCAAAGCTGCAAAAGGTAAATATCTTGTCTTTACAGAAGATATGCGACTTTATAATGCACTGTTAAACCTGAAAATTGATGTTGTAAATATCAACCATATAAGGACTTACCGATGGTTTGGTGTAGATAGTGACAAGGATGGTTAATAGTTTACGGAAAGCTGGGGACATTATACCTATTTTCTATACTGTCATTATTTCAAAGAGTATTTATAAAATAGGTATACTGTTCCCTTATTTCCCCTTTAACTTATGCAACACTGCTCGATAAATCGTCTCCAACGCGCGAATCATTTAATGCCAATCAATTTACGTGACTGTGCACTATAAATATATACTAACAGCCAATAAGTTCCAGTTATAAGGAACTCTGCAATCATTGTTTAGTTTAATTAAACAAACCTCCTATAAAACAAATTCTCAATATAGTTGAAAGGTTGAATTAGTTCAGTTTGGTATCTTTTTTATTCATTGTTTTCGTAAGAAGCGAAAGTTCAAAGGCGAGTCAGTAGTATGATCTTCAAAGATCGAACTCTGTCGCAACGGTAAATCAGATAACTACATTTTGGATTGAAGCTAATGATTAAACCTTTTGGAATTGTACCGAGAATCACCTTCCTTACGCTATCCGTATTTCTAACAACTGTTTCGATGGCGAATGCTGTTGGTTTCCAAATCCTATCCTTTCCTATCGATGCCCGATCCGTCAGTTTGGGCGAAACAGGTGTCTCAAACATCCAAGGCGTATCTGCCATCAATCGGAATCCTGCCGGTTTGGGATTTATTAGCAGCCTTGAAGTGCAGCTATGCTCAAGTACTAATTGCGATGTCTTTTTATATGGCATCTCTACAACATGTGATGTAAAAGATTATGCAGAGAACACACAGGCGAATTATCTGGCATTTGGAATTGCTGAGAGAGTTAGCGAGTCTTTTACTTACGGGATTGGTATAGCAAATCTAAACTATGATGAAGATTCAAAACCTGGTCATGCTCACCATGAGGATATTTCGCTACGGGGGTTTGAATCGATGTTGACCGTCGCTGTCGGCTATTCACCAGAGAAATTTGACAGGAATCTCTGCTTTGGGGTAGCCTTGAAACATGCTATTGCGATTTCGCCATCGTCTGAGAACACGAAATTTACTAATTATATGGGTTACGGCGCGATGTATAGACTCCCGATTAACAGTAAATTGAAGCTGATAATGGGTGTTAATCTGGATAACATTGGAAAACATGAATCGCACTTTTATAACCGAAAACCTCAGTATTATCCGGTTGATATCCAGAGTGGCTTTACAGTGGCATTAGACGACATTTTCTTACGCGCTCCTATTCAAGGAAAATGGGATTTCAATTTCACCGTTGAAATGGAAAGAGAATTGGATCAGCAAGACATCTTGACAGGAGTGGGCAGTTTTTATAAAGACGTCTGGACTCAAATTACCAGGAAGGATGTAAATGACTTGATCCACCATTTTGGATTTGAAACCATTATCGAGAACTCATTCGCTATGCGCATCGGGTATATGGAAATTTCCAGTTATCAAAAGCGCTATAGTTGCGGTATCGGTTTATTATTCAAAAGATGTACAGTTGATCTGGCACTAAGAGACGCCTATTATCCGTCCGTTGAGGGTAGAATTAACGTGATGGTAAGGTTGGATTAGAAGCGGTTCAAGCAAGCTTGAGCACTCCGGTGTGAGATGGCGCTATTTTTCAAAGTAATGCCAGCATTCTGTTTTCATTCCACCCCATAAATAAACCCCACCAAAACCTTTCCCACCTGCCCCAAACTTTCAGCCGAGCATTTATCAGGCGTATCTTCAAGCGTGTGCCAGTAAGGATATTCAAAGTCAATCAGGTCAACTGCCGGGATGCCGGCGCGTTGCAGTCTAACGTGATCGTCCTGTACTGCCCGTCCTCGTTGTTCGACAAAAGCCGGTAGTTCAAGCTGACGTGCAATATCCCACAATTGTCTTCTTAAACTTGGTGCATTCCTTTCCGAGTACCATTCTATCGGTATCTCCAGATCAGCATCGCCGATCATATCCAGCAGAATCGCTTCCTCGACCGGTTCGGGTATCTGGTGGGCAGCCCAGTATTTTGATCCGAGGGCAAACTCCTCAGCATGTTTAGCTCGCCCCATATCTTCGCCGTCAAAGAGGACAATGAGCAGGCTGCGTGGAGGAGGATTCTCCGCAAATAGACGAGCCATTTCGAGCAATACCGCTACACCGGATGCGCCGTCATTGGCTCCGATGATAGGTTTCTTCCGATTAGCAGGATCGGGATCGAGGTTGGCGTAAGCGCGCGTATCCCAATGGGCGCAAAGCATTAACGTATGACCGTTTTCACTTGGGAAATGAGCGATAACATTAGTCAGCTTTCGATCTATTCCGGTTATTGCTTCGTTCGCACCAAATCGTTGTAGATACACTTCTGCGCCAAACTCTTTCAAGGTCTGTTCCAACCATTCCAGACATTGATAATATCCTTTAGATCCAGGTTCACGAGTCCCGAAGGTACATTGTTTTTCTAAGTATTCATAGGCAATGTCGGAGTTGAATTCGGGAGGTTGGGCGAGGCAGATTGAAAGAAAAAGTGAGCAAGTAAGAAAGTAAGCAAGTAAGAAAGGAGTCGTTTTCGGGGATTTAGATTTTAGTTCGTATTCTAAGCTACTATTATCCGGTTTGAGATAAGTCCGACAATAGTTATTTCCGTTTTGTACTTTCATACTTTCTTACTTTTCTTCAGACAACGCATCCAAGCGTTTCTTTGCTGTCATCCCATAATTGCTGGCTGCGCCTCGTTCGGCGATTATTTTTTTGTACATTCTTGCGGCGCCTTTGTGGTTTCCTAATTTTTCGTAGCAATTACCGGCTTTATATAGAGCCGTGACACCCCAGTCGAGTTTTGTCTTTCTGCCTAATACTCTGACTTTAAGGTACTCCAGAATTGCAGTTTGATAATCTCCACTGTTCATATTGGCTTCACCGATATAGAACTGCACTTCAGCTTCGCGTTCAGCGTCGGCAATCGGAAGAAGCGGCTTATAGAAGCGTATTGCATCGTCCCATTGTTCTAATTGCAGGTAAAACCAGCCAATGTCCATCTTCCGGTCAAGTTTATCGGACGCCTCCGGGAATCGTTTTATATAATCCCGTGTCAAGCGGATAGCTGCATCCCAGAAACGAGCGTCCCGGTAAACTCTATTCAGTGCATCGTAAGCTTGCATCCAAATACCTTCAGCATTTTCATTATCCCAGATTTTTCTCAATGCGGAAACCGCCTCGCTGTATTTCTCAATGCGATAGTACGCTAAACCCATTGTTAATAATGCGTCCTGCACAAGATTGCTGTCAGGATAGTTCTCAATATATTTTCCGAGTTCAACAGCGCCTTCCTCGATCTTTCCACTTTGAATGAGTGACCAGCCAGTACTATACATAGCATCATCCGCCCAGCGTGTGAAGGAATACTTTTTCAGAATTAGTTCATATAGTTCGTGTGCGCGTTCAAACTCACGTACTTTATCGAGTGCATTTCCTTTCTCAAGATAGAAGATTGCTTTGTATTGATCCATATCGCGGTCTTTGAAGTCTTTGTACAGTTTCTTCGCTGAAAGGCGTGCTCCTTCGAGGTTATTCAGACGGTATTGACAGATTATTGACTGTATACGATAATGGAGTATGCTGTCAGGATTATCAGTTGCAGGTATTAGTTCATTCCATTTATTGTAAGCGTTTTTATAGTCTTCAACCGCCATTAGCAGAACAGGTCTAAAACACATTCCCGTAATGTTCTCATCAGAATCAGACTGTTTTTCATTAAGCGTATCAAGATAGGATAGAGCGGACTTGTCATCTCCAATACGATGATATATAGTCGATAAGGTGAGTAGGGCAGAGGCTGCATGTTTGCTTTCTGAGTTAAGATTCAAGAGTATTCGGAATTGTTCGCTGGCGTTAAACAGGTCTGAAGCTCGCATATATGCCTGACCTCTGTAATATAGATTAGTTTCATCGGGAATATCAAGAATGTCGAGCTTCGGGATTCCCCATAATTCAGCATTAGCAGCGCTTTCTCTTGCTGAAAGAGCTTCGATAGGTTTATTAAGTGAATCTAAAAGATCAGCCGTTAGACGATCATAAACTCCTGGATTATAAAGGTAAGGATATTCAGATTTGTAATGTTCAAGCCATTTATAACGTTCTTCGGGTGAAAGCCTTGGGTTTTCCATAAGCCAGATAATCGTTTCAGCGCCGGCGGGAGTATCAGGGAATTCATTGACTAATTCTTTTGCTGCATTAATGGTGAAATTATACTGACCAAGTGATTCGTTCAATAGAATACCGGTCATCATAAGTTGGGATTTAATTCGTCTGTCTTGAGTTCTACTGATTGTTGTATACACCAGCTCGATAGTGTTAATCACTCCAGCGCTGTCCAATCGACCAACAGATAGCTCGCTACTGACATAAGCAGAAATGACAGATACCGGAAAACGACTTGAGCCCAATTCGTTGATTGCGGATTTTATTTGTTCAAGTGTTGCTTCAAGTAATTCAGGTTTATCCTTTGCGTAAACGAGATTAAGTCGTAGAAAGTCAGCAGTCAACGTTATGGTTTCCGGTTCATTGTGTGTAAGTCTATTTAATTGGTCAATACGGCTTTGTGTGCTGTCGTGATACATTTCAATAGCATAATCGTCTTGTTCTATTAGAGCGCTTTCATAAAGATTATGGTATGCCTGAACACTGCGTCTCTGAGCATTGATAATATTTTCCGCTGAGGCTGATGTGTCATCAATAACGGTATCGTACTTGTCAATAGCATTAACCGGGTCTTTGAACTCCAGCAGATAGAAATTCCCCCAATCAAGCGCCCATTCCGCCGGACTTACGGAACCTAGAGGGCGCGATGACAATTCAGCCATCTGCTCCATCAAATTACTGTTTCTTGTATAGTGTCGGAGATAGTAATCATACAATACCATTGCTGAATCCAGCAATTCAGATGCGGTGAGGTTGGTGAAGTAATTGATAGGATCAGGTATTTTTACGCTTTGGTCTTGCTGGTATGACTTCAGTATTTCAATATAGGAAAAATATGTTATTTCATCTTGCCAGAAGCTGCTATGGGTTTGATTTAGCGCAAGTTGAACGATACTTCGGATTGGTTCACCCGCATTTATCCGGGCTTTAATGAGCTCATATCCGGTTCTACCGGTAGTATCGGTCAACTCACTATTTTTGAAAACCTTGAACCATAGTTGCGCGGATTTATCCCATTGTCCGAGTTCACCGGAAATAATTGCAGCTCTACGGTGAGCCTGATGCGAGAACTTAGATGATGAGTTGCTGATTTGGAGGTATTTTTGTAAGGCTGTGTTGGTATTACTCGATATTTCATAAGTCCAGGCGGCTTTAAATGCGCCCTCTTCGCTTTCAGAAGCGGTTTTATTATAGTATGATAGTGCTGAATCGTATTTCTTTTGCCTATAACAGGCATCACCTGCTTTGATGTGTGCAAGTGTTGACAATGACTTGTCGGTGGATTTTAAGATTGGTTCAATAATTTCGAGAGCAGATTCAGTTAAACCTCGATAATTGTACAGGTCTGCGAGTCCTATAGCTGATAGCCCGGCATATTGTGTTAGAGGATATTTCGCAATAGGTTGTCTGAATGCTTCTTCGGCTGCATCGAATTCCGAACGGCTGCGATGGAGTCTGCCAAGTTCGAGGTACGCCTCAGCGGCAATCGAATCTGTCCTTGACCTGTCAGCGATCCATTCCAGAAAACGCTGTCCCATCTCACGATCACCATATTTCACTAATGTTTTTGCTTTGTATAATCTGGCGCCATCGGCAAACTCCGAATCGGGATATTTGTCGAGTAACTTCTCCATTGTTGTTTCAGCACGAACAGTATCCCCAGCCATCAAGTAACAGGTTATTGACTTATTTAATCCTTTAAGAGCATACTGATCGGTGGAATAGAAACCGTGAATTCTGGCGTAAGCTTCTGCAGCGTCTAATATTCGGTCATTCTTCTCAAGTGTTACTCCAACTTTAAACATAGCTTCCGGAGCGTGTGGTGATTCAGGATAGACTATTGCCAATCTGAGAAATGCTGCCCTTGCACGCTCGTATTTCTCAGAAAGCAGGTAAGTTTCACCCAAAAGATATTGCGCTTCGGTGGCATCCGCCATACTCGGATAGTCGCGTAGTATCCTTTCAAGTTGTTCAGCGGCGAGATCGTAATACTTCTCATCTAATAATTTACGGGCATAGAGATATTCATCACGACCGGGTTCCCTTGAGAATGCAAGACTTGTGACAAGGAAGGCAATTGACAGTATGATTAAGAGAAATGAATATTCGTTCCCACGCTGGAGCGTGGGAACGAGACCAGCTTTTCTCATAGAGTCGCCTCCAGACGAGCATATTTTAGTATCAATGTCTTATTCCCAACATCGTCAAAGTCAATATCAATTCGACTGTCTTCGCCATTTCTGTTGAATTTCACTATTACGCCCAAACCGAACTTTGGATGTTTTACCAATAGCCCCTTCTGAAGTTCATCTGCGCTAAGTGTGGAAGAAGATTTCGATTTTTTAGTTTGGGTGCGTTTCCTGGACTTGGGTGAGAGCTTTTTGGAAGAAGCGCTTGGTATTGTATTACTTGAGTAATCCTTGTTTTGTTTAGGTTTGTATTTTCTATACCCAGATGATGTCATATCACTGACCTGCAGCATTTCAGAGGGGATTTCAGATATAAAACGCGAGGGTTTACCACTGCCCTGGCTGCCCCACCGAAACCTGTTAAGGGCGTAAGTCAGGAATAACCTATCCATAGCTCTGGTGACACCCACATAAAAGAGACGGCGCTCTTCTTCTAATGAAATATCCGGTCTCGAGTCATCGTGTGGTTCGAGTGGCAGCAGACCATCTTCCATGCCAACGACAAACACTACCTTGAATTCCAAGCCTTTACAACTGTGCAGCGTCAGAAGGTTCACTGCTGGTTCGCTTTCGTCCAATTTATCAATCTCAGTTACCAATGAAACCTCTTCAAGGAAAGTCTCAATAGTACCCTCCGGATTTAATACGATGTACCTTTCAACGTCCATCTGCAAGCTATTGAGATTGGCTAACTTGGATTCAGCACGGGTTATGTCGTCTTTCTCTTCCGCTTTGAGTCGTTCTTTCAGTTCAACTCTCGTTATTATTTCATTTACAATGTAGGGTATAGGATTCTGTTCTGCGAGTTTCCGCAATTCATCTATTAACTCTATGAATTTATTAAGCGCTTTCTTACGACGAGGAGCTGTATCCGGATCATTGGCAATTTCAATTAATGTCTGGTTCAGGGAATAACCTTCGGAACGGGCTTTGTCCTTTATTTCTGTAACGAGAGCGACGCCGATACTGCGGGGAGGATAATTGATTATCCGCAGCATGCTGATGTCATCGGATGGATTGACCAGTATTCTTAGATATGCTAACAAATCCTTTATTTCCTTACGCTCATAAAAACGCAAACCTCTGACAATCTTATAGGGAATCTGAGCGCCCCTAAGCGCTTGTTCAAGGCTTAAGGACTGAGCGTTTGTACGGTAGAGTAAAGCAATATCGTTATAGGGACGTTTTTCCAGACGATGTTCCTTTTCAATATAGCCGATTACTCTTTGCGCTTCGTCTTCCTCGCTTTCGGTGATGATTAATTCTACTTGTGCGCCGCCTTCTCTGGACGTCCATAGCTTCTTCTTATGCCGGTGTGAATTACGCTTGATAACCGACCAGGCAACGTCAAGGATAGATTTACAGGAACGATAATTTTGTTCGAGACGAATTACCTTTGCATCATTCCAATCCTTCTTAAAATCGAGTATATTACTGACATCAGCGCCACGGAATCCGTAAATAGCCTGATCGTCGTCACCAACGACGCAGATATTCCGGTGTTCCTTAGATATTTCTCGCACTAATTGATATTGTGCCGGATTGGTATCCTGAAACTCATCAACCAGAACATATTGAAAACGGTTTTGTAATCTTTGAAGGAATTCGGGATATTTCTTGAACGCTTGCAACGGTCTGATTAGTAAATCATCAAAGTCCATTCCTTTCATTCGTTTCAACCTCGCTTCGTATTCGACGTAGATCTCGGCTATGATTTTATCGAAATCACGAGTTGCTTTTTCGGCGTATTCATAAGATGAAATTAGCGAATTCTTTGCTTGTCCGATAGCCCAGTCAACCTGTGCCGGTCGAACGATGCCGGTTGGAATGTTGTTTTCTTTAATAATGGACTTTATCAATTTGCGACGGTCGTCAGAGTCAACAATAGTGAAATGAGGATCAATGTCAATATTCAGACCCTCAAGGCGCATTATACGGGCTAATATGGAGTGGAAAGTACCGGCGACGATGTTCTTGCCTTCATCCCCGATTAGCGCAAAGGCACGCGATTTGAGTTCTCCGGCAGCTTTGTTTGTAAACGTTAACGCCAGTATCTGCCATGGATTAGCTTTGCCTGAATGAATCAGATGCGCTGCACGGCTGATAAGAACACGTGTCTTCCCTGACCCGGCTCCTGCCAGGATAAGAAGCGGTCCTTCTGTATGCTCAATTGCCTCCTGTTGAGGAGGATTAAGTTCGGTTAGCACTTTATTTTTATTTAACAAGGTGTTTCTTTATTTTATCCGCAGATTACGCAGATTTAGATTTAAAGACTCTGTGTTCTCTGCGCACTCTGCGGTGAGAATCTATTTATTAGAATATCTTTTCTGTCTTTCTACTTTACGTCGGACTTGCTGGAATTTGGCTTTATCTCTTGAGTGACCTGAGTGTGTATAGTTAAATGCGTGTGATCCATCGCCTTTGGCAACGAAATACAGATAATTTACATCTACCGGTCGAACGGCTGCTTCCAAAGCAATGCGTCCCGGGTTGTTCACCGGTCCCGGTGGTAAACCTCTGAATCTGTATGTATTATATGGGCTGTTAATCTTTAGGTCTCTATTGAGCAAGCGGCGCGGTCCGTCAGGGATTATATACTGTATTGTAGGATCAGCGCCTAACAGCATCCCACGTTTCAACCGGTTATGATAGACGGCTGATACGAGGGGCGCTTCTTTAGCAATTATCACTTCACCCTGAATTATCGAAGCGAGTGTTACAGCCTGTTGAATGCTTAGACCTATATGTTTAAGTTGAGTTCTTAAACTATCGTTAAAGACCTCATTAAACATAGAAACCATACGCTTGATTATTTCGCGAGGTTTGCTGTCAAGATAGAAGTTATAGGTTTCTGGGAATAGATAACCTTCCAATCCATCGGATTCTATACCAAGTTTGTATACAAATGAAGAATCATCACAAAGATTGACAAATTCAATCGAATCAATATTCAATTCATTCTGAAACAGCGATGCGATCTGCTTAACGGTCAAACCTTCCGGGACAGTAATATTGACAGTTAGAATTCCTGGTTTTAACAGACATTTCAATATCTGATAATTACTGGCGCCTCTGGGTAGTATAAACCGTCCCGGTTGAATCTTTCTTTCAGCTCGCAGGAAAAATGCAGCCCAGCGAAAATCATTTTGATTGCTAATTAAACTATTATTTTCAAGAGTATTAGCAACTTGATGAAAATTTATACCCTTTTCAATAACAATCTCAATCTCACCATTGTCATAGTATGGTGCAGGTTTAATGAAAACATTATATAGCCACGAACAGCCTAATCCTAATATAATGATTATTATTAAAGAAACTACTAATGTAGTTACGAGTTTATTGTTTTTCAAAGCTTCTATCCATTTGTTTGAGGAAACGTAGCGTTGGAGTCTCACCGGCATTGGCTACCCTTGCTGGCGGGACGCCAGCGCTACGATCTAATTACCTATTAATACTTCAAACGTTGAATCAGGCATAACTGTTTCCGTAGGAATCACTTCCCACTCGAATTTTGAAATATCTTTCCCGTTTTCACTCCATATATCGAGAATCAGTACATACTCGCCGTATATTCCGGGATAAACCGTTATTACACCATTTTCCCGCTTAACCTCTGGTTCAATGAAACCGCTGCCACCGATGATGATGACATCTAATCCCTTCCAATCTTGTATTATAGTAGGTGGAACAGTTAGCATATCAGTATCATTATAATCCCAGTTACAGACAAGAACAACTATACCATTGAATTTACTTGATTGAGTTCCATATTTATTAATAGTGTCTTCCCAGCTTAAAAGCTTATTGTCTTTTGATATTGCTGTGCTATCCGTTCCGGACAGAATACTCTGACTGGTGTAAGAAATTATTAATACAGATGGATCTATATCGTCTTTAACAAGTGGTTGCGCTAACGTTTCAATATTCTTATCATAAATATAATTACATAATAACAAGGGAAGATCACCGGGATTCAATTTCGTCGTTTTATTTGAATAAAGGCGTTCATAATCGCACATATAACAGCATATAACATCATATTGCAGTTTATACAGAAGCTCTCTTAACAGTTCTTGATTTACGTTTTTGTCTGTCAGATTACCGCAATCAATGAAAACAGCATTCGGTGTTTCTTTCCTGATATTATCGAAAACAGTCTTTCTTCGAGCTAGTCCTCCGGGTTGCCCGTGTGGGCAGGAACAATCCTTTATAACCCCCATTAGATCACCTGTTATAACGAGCCGGGTAAAAGATGGCTCTGTTGTACAGTTGATTCCCGAACAAATAATTATAATAAGTACAGCAATAACAAGAGCTACACTATGAATAAAAACATTCTTTATTAACTTTGATGACATAGGTGAAAGTTAAGTGTAAATGTAGTAAGTGTCAACTCAATTTTTATAATATCGTAGCGCCAGCATCTTGCTGGCTGAGTAATCACTGCTTGTGAAACCGACATCTTATCGATTCTGTACCCTCTGCGTTTTTTACAGTGAGAAGGAAGTCAATATAATCACAGAACATTAAAACATTTTGTTCAATATGATTGTTACACACGTTCATTTTTTATAAATTATTAAGTTAATTAAAATATTCCTCTTCTGTCATTCCCGCGAAGGCGGGAATCCAGGAGATTCAATTAGTTACCTGGATTCCCGCCTTCGCGGGAATGACAAAAGGGGAATAAAACCCTAAACGAAATAATATACGGATTATTAATGAATCAAATACTTGAAAAGAAAATCATTTCGGAGGGCGTTAAGGATATCACTATTAGCTCTCAGCATATAGCTCGCAAGCGAAAGGCGGGACAGTTTATCATCTTGCGGATAGATGAATACGGTGAACGTATTCCTATGACGATTGTCGATTCCGATCCCAAGGCGGGAACTATCAGGTTGATCTTCCAGGAGGTCGGTAAATCAACCTATTCACTGGGTGACCTTGAGGTAGGTGATGAGATATTAGACCTGGTTGGACCACTTGGAAAACCGACTCACATCGAGAACTTCGGTACAGTAGTTTGCGTCGGCGGTGGTATCGGTGTTGCGCCTGTTTATCCGATTGCTGCAGCTATGAAAGAAGCCGGGAATGAAGTCATCTCCATTATCGGCTCTCGCGACAAGGATCTGCTGATAATGGAACAGGAGATGTCAGAGGTATCAGATAGACTTTTAATCACTACCGATGATGGCAGCTACGGTCTGCACGGCTTTGTTACTAACGCCTTGCAGAACCTGATTGATGAAGGCGTAAAGATTGACTTATGCGTAGCTATCGGTCCGGTAGTCATGATGGGAGCAGTCAGCAACCTGACCAAAGAATTCGGCATCGAGACCGTAGTCAGCCTGAATTCAATTATGGTTGACGGCACGGGTATGTGCGGTTGCTGCCGTGTTACAGTTGGAAACAAAACGCAATTCGTCTGTGTCGATGGACCAGAGTTCGACGGTCATCAGGTAGACTTTAAAGAGCTGATGATGCGCCAGAGCGCTTATCTGCCTCAAGAAAAGGAAGCAATGGATCGGTATCACAAGTGCAAGCTGGAAAGGCTTGCCGCACAACCGGGAGGAAAATAAATGACTGAAGATAAGAAAGATAAAAAAGATATAAAAGCGACCAAACCAAAGGGTAAACGCCTCAAGCCAAAGAAACCAAAGATCCCCCGCCAGCCGATGCCTGAACAGGAGCCGAAGGAACGCATTCACAATTTCAACGAAGTGCCTTATGGTTTCTCGATTGAAACAGCAATGATCGAAGCTGCACGATGTATACAATGCAAAAAACCGGTCTGCATTGACGGCTGTCCGGTTGAGATTAACATCCCTGCGTTTTTACTGGCGATAAAAGAAGGTGATTTTGAGAAGTCCATCAAGATTATGAAAAATGATAACGCCTTGCCTGCCATCTGCGGACGTGTCTGTCCTCAAGAGGATCAATGTGAAAAGTTGTGCGTGATTGGCATAAAGGGCAAACCGGTTGCTATCGGCAGATTAGAGCGTTTCATTGCAGACTGGGAACGGAAGAATATGGAAATATCCATCCCAGAGATCGCTCCATCAACTGGTAAGAAGGTTGCTGTAGTAGGAGCCGGTCCCGCCGGTCTGACTGTTGCCGGTGAGTTGGCAAGACTCGGTCACGATGTAACTATTTTTGAAGCCTTGCATAAGCCAGGTGGTGTGTTAATCTATGGTATCCCCGAATTCCGGTTGCCTAAAGCGATTGTAATGGCTGAGGTTGATTATGTGAAGAAACTCGGCGTCAAGATAGTATATAACGCTGTTATCGGGAAATACCTGACACTCGATGAGTTGTTTAACGAAGAGGGCTTCCACGCAATATTCATCGGTGTTGGTGCAGGATTGCCGTACTTTATGAACATCCCCGGCGAGAACCTTAACGGCGTCTATTCCGCTAATGAATACCTAACCCGCGCCAACCTGATGAAGGCTTACGATTTCCCCAATTACGACACGCCGATTATGCGCAGTAAGAAGGTCGCAGTTATAGGCGGCGGCAATGTGGCAATGGATTCCGCCCGGACAGCATTGCGACTGGGCGCGGAATCGGTAACGGTCGTCTACCGTCGCAGCCGCAAGGAGATGCCTGCTCGTGATGAGGAATTAGACCACGCTGAAGAGGAAGGCGTCATTTTTAAACTGCTTACCAATCCAACCCAAATCAACGGAGATGATGATAATTGGGTGAAGAGTATGACCGTTCTGAATATGAAGCTCGGCGAACCGGACAGCTCAGGCAGGCGCAGACCTGTCCCGATAGAGGGCTCGGAATGGGATCTTGAGGTTGACACGGTAATAGTAGCCATCGGCAACGGCGCCAACCCACTGTTGACCGAAGCGACGCCCGAGCTAAACCTGAACAAGTGGGGCAATATAATCGCCGACGATGAAACCTGCCTGACTTCAATGATGGGCGTCTACGCCGGCGGTGACATCGTAATCGGCGCCGCAACCGTAATTCTCGCAATGGGAGCGGGGAAGAGGGCGTATCGGGCGATGCATAAGTATCTTATGACATTGTAAAATTATGGGGATAGTATCACCGTTGTCCTTCTATTTAATTCTTATATTGAACTACACCATGAATTTCAAGAATAGTCATATTGGACATTCTAAATCACATCACTCAACAGGGTAACCAGCGTTTAGAAGTTTTCCATAATTATTCTAAGATCCTGAGATATGTGATATAAATCACATTTGTTTAAGGTAATCAAAGTTATATTAATCGTAGTCTAAGTAAAAATCCTTTACAAATAGGTTAAATTCCTCAATTTGGGTTCTCCATTATCGGATTAACTGGGGTACCTAAGCATTTCAAGAAGCGTTAATTAGCGACATAATAATTCACTTTCACAAGGAGTTCAAAATGGACACGAGAACCATCCAAAGTTTATCTTTTCTAACAGACTTTCTTACAGTTCTATTCCTTTTTTCATTCTGTGACACGGCAGTAGCCGTAGATTTAGACATAGACGAGATCGAAGATGATGTGGAAGAGGCTATCGCAGACTACTTTAGCCCTGTGCTTCATAAACATCCGAACGATTTGCAGGCAAGCCTGGCAAATGCAGATGACGTACCAATTTATTCGAGATTAGAGAAAAGCTGGACAGCTATTGAAAGCTTACAGGGTCCAACATTTCCCAGATATGAAACGGATTGGAATCCGGGAAGCTGGAATTGGAATCAATCTCACCGCGCCGTTTGGAATGTCGGTGAACCAAACACAATGACCTGTCCTCATGGTTATAATGAAGCCCCTTTCCACCAATGGAATACTAATGGAAACTGGCATATAGATTTGCCAGGTGATTTTAATAACCGAGGAGACATGCACGGTGGTGCCGAACCAGAACGCAGACATCTTTATTACCATGTGTTTAAAACTGGTGATTATTTTGTGGTGCAATATTGGTATTTCTTCCTAAGTAATCGGAAACAAATAACTCATCGGTATTGCTTGCATCAGGGATTCTAAAATGTTATATTCTTTACATGATATCCCAGGAGACAGTAAACAATATACGAGTCAAGTATAAAGCCTTGCAATC
>JAVCDD010000348.1 GCA_030765125.1 Candidatus Hatepunaea meridiana | reverse complement strand
TCGTCATCATCTGAAAACCACTGATCGTTACTCGATGCTGCTGCTCATCGCTGTCGCGTCCACTTTCATTCGATGGTGAACCCATCATAAATGTACCTGATGGTATCTCTACAAACACCATCCCCGGCAATGGTCCCTCACCGCCACCGCCTTCCTCAAGCGTGACCCGCTCTCGCAACATCTCATCCGGACGAAGACGTAATGTCCGTTTATCGTTTTTGTGACCTTTTAATGATACTTCCAATTCATAACTGCCGACCGGGATAGATTCAAATATCTTCGTACCGGTTGAAGTGAAATGCTCGCTAGCATCGCCGTTCAATTCAATCTGCGCTGTCGGTGGATCAACGGAAATAGCAATCGTACCAACCTGCTCATCAAGGTAGAGATCGACATTCTCTCGTGCCCCACGTTTCAATATTAAGGTCGATTCAACCGTCTTGCATTTTGGCTTCTCTGCGCGCAATCTGGCGATCTGAGGGGATAAACGTAAATCTTTGAACTTGTCAAGTCTCTGATTATTCAGGTAAACCGACGCGCCTGGCGTGGTGTTGACTGTTAGAATCGCAAAGTTCTCTTCCGCTTTCAGCGTTGCCCGGTAAGTCTCTCCACGCGTTAAAGTGAAATTCACTGGAGAGGATGTATGATATTCGTGACTTCCCGTGATTTCATAACTCCCGACATCCTGCTCTTTCAGAGTTATTGGCGTCTTCCCGACTGATTTACCGTTCAAAGCAATGTCCATGTTCACTTCTGGATCAGATGCGATTATTATAGTTCCGGTATTTGGTTCCAGACGATAAGTGAAGCTGTTCTTAGCCTTCGATTGATCGATGGTGATCGTCTCGTCAACAGTCAGATATTTATCCCGTGTGACCTTGATCGGATAACGACCGCTGTTGTAAAAATCTGAAATCGGCGTTGTCCCGTTCAGTTTCATGCCGTCGATAGAAACTTCTGCACCCGAAGGATCGGTTGATATCTCGACCACGCACAGCTTTGGTTTTTCTAGTGTGTAGCTAAAGAAAATATGATCCTGGTCAACGGTGATTCTTTCTTTGAGCGTCACAAAACCAGACTTGGTAATTTCAACGTCATGATCACCGAAAGACAGCTTCACATTTCCAGACAGGTCGTATGTCTTGCCATCTATGCGAAGTGAGGCTCCCGATGGCTCAACCAGAAACTTTACAGGAAGCTCATTTACTTCCGGCGTCTTTGCCGTAACCTTAATCTTCCAGGCTTCGCGGACTTTGAAATTATGACGGATGTTAAGTAACGGCAAAAATCCATCCGTTGAAATGTCTATTATATTGGTCCCGGCACTCACCTTGACGTACCAGATACCCGGCTCGTCATCCTTCTGGTAAATCCAGCCCTTGCGAAGAGGATTTGTGCTCTTGAATTTCAAACCGGGAATCGGGCTTTCAACGATCAGTAAGCCCTGTTTCTGGTATTCAAATTCAACGTCCGGAACAGTTATCGTCGGAACCTCTTCCAACTGCATCTCGCGCAGGTCCGTTGCAAGAAGTGATCCTGCACAAAGCAAAATAATTATCGTGATTAGTGTTTTCATAATGTTGAGTTACTGCTCCTCACCGAATCTTTAACTCGACCGGTACTGGTTGTTTTGAGTTGGGAATTGCAAATAAATTCTTCAGATTATCTGTGCGAATGTATGGTGTAAAAATAACTTCTATATCAGTCGTTTTCCAGCCTTCTGCATCATTTGTCATCTGTTCTGTCAATTCAATAAAATGATGCCCCTGTGCCCCCGGGAAAGTTATCAGTAGGTAATAATCCATGTTTAGTGTATCATTGTTTCCTGAGAGTGATAATAATCCGGCATAGACCTGCATCCCGAGGGTTATCTGCCGCAGAGCAAACATTAGATTTTCTTGAAAATACGGTAATTCTATTATATCTCGACCTCGAATGGTAACGCCGAATTCATCTTCCAATCCAGCTTGCCAAACTGCCACTGACCCGGTTGGTAGACCAATCGTTCTGAGGGCTGTCAGTCGATTTTGCAGCAGGTTTTTGAGCTCTTCATCCCAGACGATATTTTCGGGTGTGGGAATAATCAGACCGTCCAGAAATATCCCCTGGTCTGTAAACTTCAGAGAAACTGACCAGAGCACTTTATTGGAATCTATCGTTTTGTCAACGTAATCAAATTGCAGCTCTGTCGTGAATAAATCCAGATACTTCGGGTAAGAGATCAGCGCGGTTTTCAGACTGTCGTCAACTTTAACCGTGCTGCCGGGAAACCACTCCGTTAATATTGTCGAATCAATATTAAAATCTTCAATCGTGGTGCTGATGCTATCCTTTGTAACAACTTGAGACCAGACCATCAAGCTGTCGATCAATGTCTCGATCCGCTCATACATATTGGGCACTTCCTGATCTTTATCAGTTTGTGCTGTTTCGACAGAATAAGCTGATGCTATCAAGGTCAGGCAGATAATAACTGCAGCGATTGTCCTATTCATCGCCAGTACCACGCTCAATCTTAAAATCATACAATCCCAGAATCGATCCGTCCTCGAATTTGTCAGGCTGCCAGGAGCGAACGTAAATTAACGGTTTTTTCTCATCCTTGAAATCCCACAGCAGAAACACCCAGCCTGTGTCGGAATAACTGCTCGAGTACCAGTTCTGCTTTAGCGTCACTCCGTAAAGATCGGGATCGGCAGAATGACGGAGCACATCAAGCGAGTCGAAGATGACCTTGACATAAGCGTTATTTTGAAATACGCTCTCAAGCCCTTTGATGTAATCGGCTTTCGACTTTTTCACAAACTTGATCCGCTCTTTATCAAGACAGCTATTTTCCAGCATATCCGGCAGATCTTCATTTGGTTGCAAGACTTTCCCGACTATGATCAAGGCATCGTCGCTGTAAATCCACTTCAGGTAATCAATATCCTTAACACAATAAGCAGTCCGAAAGACCTCGACCGTTTGCAGGATTTTCATCCGCCGAGCCGCGTCCTTCAAGCGCAACCCATCTTCGACCAATTTCTTGACATGTCCCCTTGCAGTCGAAAAACCGGCGTAGTCGATTAAACCTTGATCGGTCAATTCAAATACGAGGTATTCGGTCGGATCGGTCGCTGCCAGAACATCATTTTTGGCAGTTTCCCCAAGCTCTACATTGACCTTGATGTCGCGCACCTCCCAGCCACCCCGGTCAAGTTTGATCAGGTTGGTACGATGTGTCCGCCTGCCATTCTTCAAACCGGTCTCTTTTAACAGCCGACAGGTCACCCTGTAGCCTTCATCAGTGAACAGGCCGCGCTCGCGTGCCAGATCACCACTTTCGAAAGCATTAATGACTGTCGTCACTCTTTCCCCCACCTGTTCGCAAAATGCCGGTTCAGCACCAGTTTCGAGTATAACATCACCCGTGATGGCAAAAGCTGAACTCGCGCAAAGTGCCATAAGTATGAAAATTGCTTTCAGTTTTATCAATTAATGTCTCTATGTTTTGTTTCAAGTATAAGGTGTGAAAGATTACATTTACAATTCATCTTCCCCACTTTCAGATTTTCACACTTTACCACTTTTTTTGACTCCCTCCGTTAAGGGGATTAATCCCCTTAACAATCCCCTTTACAAGTACACAGCAAGAAACCCGCGCCTGCGCTGCACATCGGCTCGGCGGCTGCGCACGCTCGGCTCGATGTTTCGCTACGGCGCTTACTCCTTCATAAACACAAGCAATACAACCTGCAAAGGGTAAAATGGTAAAAAAGCTAATCATAATGACCTCACAAGGCGGAAGCCCAAGTAGTAGTACCGGCTCGACGGGTCGTTGTTGTTACGAAGCGCCGATCGGCAGTACTGGGCGAGGCCGTTCCAGCCACCACCACGGCTGACCCGGAACGAGCCCGATGGAGATATCCAAGCCGATCCGTCATTCGGAGCATTCGTGTAATCGCTGTGATACCAGTCCTCACACCACTCCCATACATTGCCACTCATATCATACAAGCCCCAGGCGTTCGGTTGTTTTGTCCCCACATTCGCCGTTCCACCGGGATCATTGTCGCCGTAAACTGCGTAATTACCAATTTCTGTTTCGTTCGGGTCTTCACCCCAGTAAAAGCGTGTCGTCGTCCCACCACGACAAGCATACTCCCACTCCGATTCACTCGGCAAACGAAATGCATTTCCCAACGCAGATTCAAAGCCCTGAATGTCAGTCCAAGAGACTCTCTCTACGGGGCGATTTACACCTTCATAAGAAGACGGATTATTCCCCATCACAGCCTCCCACTGAACCTGGGTCAACTCATATTTACCTAACCAAAAGCCTTCTGTAAAAGTAACCCGATGAACCGGCTCCTCATCTCCATCTCGATCCTGCTCACCCGCCGGACTACCCATCTCAAACGATCCCGAAGGTATCCAACACATCACGATTGATTCACCACTGTTACCCAGCGGAAAGGTGCACTCCTCACCAGGCCCGAGGATTTCGACAGTGATTGTCTGATATTTTACGACGCTTTCATTGCCATTCAGTGCCTTCCCCTGCGCGGCAATGATATGATTTCCAATACCCAGATTTATTTGATACTCTGACTGGACTGGTTGGTAGCTTGCCGTAATGGGATCGCCTGTTTGAGTAACTTTATTAAAACGAATTTCAGTTGCACCTCTGGCGTTAATTGTAATTAAGGCAGGTTCATTGACGCTTGATTTAAATTTAAAATTGATACTAACGATTTCCGGCACGGTATCCGGATTCCTGCCATCATAAGGGTTATTTGCCCACTCAATTTCGGAGGGAGGACTGAGAACGTCGCAAGAAAACAGAGTGAGAGTGAAGAAGTATAAAAGTGTGAAAGTAGCAAAGCGTGTAAACGTTTTCATTATTTACCTCCCCAGGTTATTCTTAAACCAACTTTAGGAATGTGGTTTTCTGCCAAAACATAGGGATCTATCTGTCCCATGTAGCTATGCTCTCCTGATATTGGTCTTTTTCCACCGCCCCAGATCCAGGCGTCGATAAACTGCAAGGCATAGACGCCACCAGCAGCAACCATAAACATCATTGCCTTGTCGCTAGCGGATTGCATGTCGTCGAAGGATGATTCAACCTTTGACCGAAACAGGTCAATTGTTACTTGATCTTCAACAGATTTGTAATCCGACATAGCGCTGTTGTAATCGCTTTCGGCGCTTGAATAATCCTGTGACGCCAGAAACACCATCGCAACACTGCCTAAAAAAGCTCCGGCGTAAAAACTACCTTTAACATATTGTCCTGATGAGAACTGCCCCGCACTGGGAATAAAGGATAAAACCCTCGCTTGAGTGCGCCGTTTCTTCCACTCAACCGTCCCCTTTGATCCAAGCGTCATGCTGTATTCTGCCATCTCGTTGTGCTCAATACGCACTTTACCAAGCTGGATGTCGTAGCCCGATTTCTGCAATCGGATATCATAATCGTCAGTCGGAAGATCGTTAATAATCGTCGGAGTCTGACCCTTGCGCTCACCATTCAGATAAATATCTGCCATCGGGGGTTCGCTTTTGACGCGCAGCTTGCCCGTTTTGCGCTTTAGCTTCGGCTCAAGTTTTCGCTCCCCGCCAATCATCAAGCTGACCGGCATCTCGTAGGATTCGTAAAGGTCTTTTTCGACTTTGATTGTGTAAGTTCCGGCTGGCAATTTTACATCCCTTAAAGGTGTTTCACCCAATCTGCGGTTTTCACCGGCGATGACCACCGCCGCTCCAGAAGGACTTGAAACTACCGAAAGTAAACCGAAATTGGATTTCAATTGATAAGTCTCGCTGAAATTCTGCCCATCAGCAATTTCTATTGTCGTTTCTGAATCAAAATAGTTTTCTTTGGTCAGACGGATGATATGCTTGCCGGATGCTAACTGATCTCTACTTACCGGCGTTGTTCCTGCTGGTTGACCGTCGATGCTTAGCTGCGCGCCAGTTGGCTCACTGTTAATCCTTATTCCGCCAAATTGTGGTTTAAGGCTGTAGGTCTGGATAAAATCACCGCCGGGTTCAATCTTGAAAGTATCTGTCGTTTCATAATACATTTCATGAATCATGCGCAATGAATATGTTCCGGCATTGTATTGACCGACGTCGTAAGGGGTTCTGCCAACGTTCTTATCGTTGATCCAAAGCATAGCGCCTGAGGGATTACTGGAAATGCTAAGACGTCCAAAGTTTGGCGTCAGTTCAAAGTTCTCCTTGGCGTAAGAGTTAGACTCGACCTTGATGACTTTGGATTCCGGCAGGTATAACTCCCGCACAACTTCAACCTGGTAAGTACCGGGTTGGACATCATCCTTGGTCAATGGCGTGACTCCCTGTTCAACCTTGTTTAAATAGACGGTCGCTCCATTCGGTTCGGAGGTGATGAACAGATTGCCGGGATCCTTGATGTCTAATTGTTCCTGTTTTCCACCGGCAAAGGAAATCTGCTCTTCGATCTTTTCCTTCGCCATTAAATCGTAACTTTTCTCCCAGATCCTGCCTCCAGCATTCAGCTTGATCTTATGCGCACCGGGGGCTGGATTGAAGACGGCATAACCTCTTGAAAAGTCAATTTTCATCACCATATCGTCCAGACCACCGTAAACTGCTTCATCGGGGGATGATGGCTGGTAATTCAGGCGAATTTCAGCGCGGTTCTCATCGAAACCTGAAAGAGCTCCAAGAACAACTATCGGAGTGATTTTGATTTGCCACGATTGTCTTTTTCCAAAATTATGCCTGATGTTCTTAAGAAGCAAAAAGCCTTCAGAACTGATACTGATCAATTGCACACCCGGCTTTAGCGTCACCCACCAGATTCCTGGTTCTTTCTCCTTAACTGAACCAGGCGCTATTCCTCGCGTACTCTCGAAGCTCAATTTAGGAATAGTGCTTTCTATGATCAGCAACGACTTTTCAGAGTAACTCCCATCTGGAATTACTCGTGTTGGTACTTCTTCCCAATGCATCTCACGAAGTTCCTGAGCCAATGCGATTGTAGCAATTAGCAGACTCAAAATACAAGTCGCCAAAACTTTTGTATTTTTAAACTTTCCCACTTTCCCACTTTTATACGTTCTCACTTTCTAACTTCTCCTATCCAGGTCACGCTCACTTCACCCTCAGCAGGTAAGATATCCTTATAGGAATCATATTCCCTGCCCGTGCGTACGTTTTTATATTTGATTCCATCAAAGAATAATAATGCTGTCACGCATTGATTGCAATACAGTGCAAGATAATGTCCATCGTTTTTTGATAATTGACTGATATCCGAAGCAGTATATAGCTGTCCGGCATCCTTAAGTTTCGTAAGCTCTTCCTGAAATTCCCGTTTGGAATTAATATCAGCGAGTACTTGTACGGAAATTGACCAGTCACGAGAAGCAGGTTTAGGCAATGGTTTTACGACAAGTGGCGCTGATTTCTGCCTCGCTTCCTCAGCCCTTTCTTCTGGAATCCAGGATGCAATGAGATCAACTTCGACGAACAGGTCGATACACTTATCCTTGAATATCCCGTATAGATTAAGGATTTCCGGTTGACTCCGCATCTCACCGGGATAAACATATTCAATTCTTAGTGGCAGCGGCACCCGTCGCTGAGTCAGTTCCTTGAAAATTGTGATGTAAGCATTCTCGCCGTTGTTGATACTTATACAATCGTCACCATCACCCTCACCACAGTAGTATGAGAACTCGATATTGCTCACAGGATTACCCCGGTAAGTTAGTGTCAACCTTGTATTTGTGCATCCCGCCGTCCTGGAGCACGGATCAGCCTTGATATCAAGGTTGGAAACCAATTGCTTCATCTTCCTCTCAATAGCCATTCGCGCATCAGCTATTTCGATTCCATCCAGTCCAAGGTTAAGCTCACCCACGTAAGTATGTGTCCGCAGATATGCCCAGTAAAGCATTTTCAAAGCATCGCCGATTCTGCCTTCTGATTCTGCCTGCTTTGCTAGTTTCACCATGTCCCGCACTTTTTGCTTGGAAGTCTCAAATGATTGTGACAAGCTCGCGTTGTCGATGTAGGCAATTGCACGGGTCATGTCGTTTTCATTGAATGTTAGAACGCTAAGATTCTGGAGATTCAAGGCAGAGTAGGTCTGAGTTGACATTACCGAAGAATCTTGAAAACTGGATTCCGTTTCCGTTATCCTATGACCTGAAGTAGCTGTTATAGCCACCCAGATATTCTGGCAAAGATTGCGCTTAGCTGCGTCCTTGGCTTTCTCCGGATCAACATTGACAGCTTCACCCCAGCGGTACTCGCCTGTGTTTTTGATCTGAGCCTCGAGGGCTTTGTCGCGTGTTCCTGATGCGTAAGAGAGTGTGATAGATAGAAGTAGGATTATAATTGAATATGTGGTTGTTTTCATTTTTCTATTTCCAGAATCCTTTTTTAGATAGTTTATAGTATCCTAACTTTATCGAAACTCCGAGATAGAAAACACTACCAGTCGTTCTAATTAGAAGATCCTCAGGCCATGGATCCTTATAAGGATCAGCTTCACCTTGTTTTATGGATATTTCTGGTTTCATTTCATAAGTAACTCGTACAGAAAAGAGATACCAAAAAAAGTATTCCAATCCTAAATTAAATAAGATTCCATTATCAGGCTCAAATGAATTAACATCAGGACTATTAACTGCAAAATATTTAAACTCAGCGAAACAATTCAATACTCCAGGATGCATGAATTTTGGTTTATTAATTGCAATATTATAACCGAAGTATAACGGTAGCCATGTGTAAAAATGAATATAAGCATCATAGTTATCTTGTCCAATTTTGAGGATTTTCCATGAGAAAATATCAGCTCCAATTACAAGACCATGATTTCTTTTTGTATGATACTTTAGACCTAATAATCCGATATCAAGATTATCAGGATATTCGTTTAAAAATGAGTGAGAAAAACGAAGCGAGGAAAACTCGTAAGCGGTATACTCATTCATAATTATGTTCACTTTTTCTCTCTTTTCCGATTCAACACGAACTTTAACATTATATTCTGCAAAATTGGTCTTATTAGCGTGAATATTATACTCTCCCGGTTCAATATCCTTTAGATCCAAAGGTGAAATTCCCTTTTTTTCGTTTTCCAGGAAGATTGTAGCACCAGAAGGTACGGTTGATACTTGAATTGTACCACCAATCATTTCTTTCAGATTCACATTGATAGTGATCGTTTGCCCTGCTACGACATTTACGGTTTGAGTAACATCCTCATATCCTTTCAAACTCATTTCTAATTTGTGATCTCCTGGAATTAAGCTCTCAATTTTTGATGAGGTCTTCATTCCCGTACTCTTATCATCAAGGAAAATCTCTGCGCCTGAGGGTGTTGAAGTGATAAAAAGAGCGCCGGGTTTGATCTGAAGTTTGAGCTCGACCGAAGTTTCATGATTGTATTTTATTGCAAAAGTTGAGTTTACATCATAATAATCTCCAAGTACAGCTCGAACACTATGTCTTCCTAACGATAGTCCACTTTTTAGTATGGCAGAACCATTATAGATTCCCAAAGATTTGCTATCTATGAAAACTTCAGCACCTTTTGGTTCTGTTACAATTCTTACAGATCCGGTTTGAGGAACCAGTGTTACTGGCAGTTTAATTACTTCACCTACCTTAATTCTTACTGGTTGTGTACTTGTTACATAACCTTCAAGTTCAAGTGTAAGTGTCCTTAATCCAGGTGAAAGGTCATCGAATTCTAAAGGAGTTAATCCGATCTCATCACCGTCAAGATAAGCCAGAGCCCCAGGTGGATCACTTGTCACTTTAAGTCCGGTAAACAGTTTTATCAATCTGAAACTGCTGGTGATAGTCTCATCCTTTATAATTAAAACTTCTGTCTCAATTGTTTCATACCCGTCAAGCTCGATTTTTAAATTGTGGGTACCTGTATGTTGGTCATTAAGGCTGAATGGAGTAGGGTCTGGCAGTGGTATCGAGTTAAAAGTAACTTTTGCTCCTGGAGGTTCAGTTATTATCCGAATACTACCCTTACCTGGGGGAATTTCACCTATCGGCGTCACCTTAATCGCCCAAGCCTGCTGCTTGACAAAGTTATGTCGAATCTCTTTCAAAGGCAGAAATCTCTCCGCGCTGATCGAAATCAACTGTACGCCTGGTTTCATTTTCACCCACCAGATCCCAGGCTCCTTCTCCACAACCGAACCTGGATTGATGCCACGCGTGCTCTCAAAGCTGAGTTTCGATAATGTCGTTTCGACGATCAGTAAAGACTTGTCTTCATAGCTACCATCAGGGATAATGCGGGTGGGGATTTCCTCGTATTGCATCTCGCGCCGTTCCTGGGCAGACACATTGGATGATAATACAAGTAAAAGCGCGATTACCAGATTCGTCACCCAGACGTTCGACTTTTGGCTTTCAACTTTCAGACCTATCAACTTACGATTCATCTGTTTATCCTCAACTCCATTGGTTCACGTCCGGTATCTTTGGGTTTTGCAAACAAGTTCTTCAGGTTATCAGTTCGTATATATGGTGAAAACATGATTGTAATTTCGTTCGTTCGCCAGCTATCATCCGTTTTATTCAATCTCTCCCGCCATTCGAGGAAATGATGCCCGTTAATACCAGGATAAGTTATCAGTATGTAATAATTAAGCGATGCAATGGAAGAATCAACCATAGCATTCATCAGACCGGCATATAACTGCTTTCCGAATGTAAGTTTGCTCAATGATCCCATCCAGGTAGTTAATCTGAAAGGAATATCAATGATCTCACGTCCGCGTACTGTGACGATGACCTGTAATGAGTCTTCCATATTGCACTTATAATGCAATATCTCAGGTAGTCCAAGAGTTCGTAACATGGTTATATTTTTACGGATATGATCAATTAAAACAGAATCAGGCAGGATTTGTCCGGACACAGGAATCGGAATGTTGTCGACCATTAGATGCTCACCGTCCCACTCAACTGGCGTCGTCCATCGAGTTTCAGGAGAATTTTGATCGAGAATCAGAACCGTCGTCAGTAAATCCATGTATGGAGGAAGAGAGATTTCTATCACCCCTGCACTATCAATCTCTGTAAAAGCGTATCTGGGAAAGAATTCAGTCAAACTCAATGAATCAATGTTTTTTTCAGTATGCTGGCTATTCGTTAATGCGTTCAGATTAGCAGCCCATATCTGTAATGAATCGACCAGAATATTTATTGCATCATAAATATCTCGTGTTTCCGTGTGCGATTCTGCTGAAGTCTGTAGCTCAACTGCATTACACAATCCTGCTGATAGCCATATCCAAATAGTAAATAACAAAATAATCACCTTTGCAGAGACAAATAGACTTTCGACTTTGGACTTGTGACTTTCACACTTTTCCACTTTCATACTTTCCCACTATCATTACTTTGTTAAGTAGTGTCTGACCGAAAAGCCTTCAAGTCAAGCAGTAAATGACTTAAGGCATATATTTAATCTTGAAGATTTTGCTGTTTGTTCATTGAAATACTTACATAACATGTTTAAAG
>JAVCDD010000166.1 GCA_030765125.1 Candidatus Hatepunaea meridiana | reverse complement strand
GTAGGGGCCAATTTATTGAGCCCCTTCTACTTATGCAAAAGGGCTCGATAAATCGGCCACTACGCGGAACTTTTAATGTTTCAAACAATTATAAAAACCAATATTGATACTTAACAAAGTAATGCTACTTACAAGATTAAAGCAACAATCATATCCGGGAATAATCTAACAACGAGCCAAAATGAAAATCCGACAAGCCTTAAACAACATCCACACCATTCATTACCTGGAGAACTCACCGAAGGTTGTTGAAACCGCAGCTTCTGAATTCGCTGATATAATTTGCAAATCCGTTTCATCATTCACTGAGGAAGAGGGGATTCTCAACATCGCAATTGCTACTCCTGATCGTTTGAAGGAATTGGGAATTGATCTACTGAATAATCAGTATACAGAGTATATCTATTTCCAAATTCAAGAGAACGGTTCCGGATGGCTGATTGCCTCACATTCATATTACCTTTTCGCTTTTATCAATCACCTTTTAATTAGCCTGATTGATAAGGACGTTAGTCCTTACACCAATGGTAAAGTAATCAAACCTGCCTTCAAGTGGCAGCGGGTTTCTTATGACTTCTTTCTGACTCAGGAGGGACGCATTCAGCGTGATCTGAATAGAGAATCGTATATCAGGGAGTTAGCAAGGCAGGGATTTACGCATACCGAAGTCAATGGTTTAGCTTATCCTATGTCCCTTGAGACCGGTCCCAAAGGCGAAACATACCCGATGTTCTACACCTACTGCCCCGCCCTCGATCAATTCGTTTATAGTGAACTGAATAAGGGGCTTTATCCGTCATATTACCTCTCAGCAAATCGTCATTATCTGAAAGAGAACGCAAGGCTTGCAATTAAATATGGGCTTACGCCCGGGTTGCTTTGTTTCGAACCTCGCTCTGTGCCGGAGAGGTTCTTCGATAAGTATCCAATGCTTCGCGGTGCGCGCATCGATCACCCATTTCGCAGCTTCAAACCGCGCTACAATATGACCATCACTCATCCGAAGGTCAGAGAGCATTATGCCGAGATGATTCAGAAGCTTATGGAGGAAGTCCCTGAATTAGGTTATATAACCATCTGGACAAATGACAGCGGCGCTGGGTTTGAACATACTAAATCTCTTTACGTCGGCAGGAATGGAGGCGCTTATCTGATTAGAGAGTGGAAAGACGACGAAGAGATCGCTCGTCTGGCAGGCGAGAACGCTCTGCGGTTTTTCTATACGCTTCGGGATGCCGGCAGAGAGATTAACCCCGATTTTCGCGTCATTACACGTCTGGAATCGTTTTACGGTGAGCATAACACTGTATGGAAGGGTTTGGAGAATGGTGTAGATGCGGAAGCTGCTTCCTTGATCGTAAAAGGCTGGGATATGCCGTATACACATCCGCGCTATCCCGATATAAAAGCTATCAACGCCGGAACGGTTTATCAGAACCGGTTTGACGAGGAAGAAAAGACTTTCATAACCAATCTGGAGAATAAAGAAAGCCGGGCGCATTTCTACTTTGCAGCCGGTCCCAATGCAATGTTTGCGCCGTTAATGGGTATCCCGTATCCAACCCTGACGTATCAAAGGTTGAAATTAATGCATAATAACGGTGTGAATTATCTTGCCCATAATGGTGGGACGTTTCCACCAGAGCTTGTACCGTACAACGTTAATCACAAGGTTGTTCAATCATTTCAGTTTAATCCGGAATTGAATATAGAGGAACTTGTTGAAGAAATGGCATATAAATGAGCGGGTGAGGATTATTATAAAACACTTGTCAGGGCGTGGCAGTTGACCGAAGACGCCATCTTTGCTTTCCCGAATGTTACACCGTTATATTCAACTTACGGGTTTGCCTGGTATCGGCTCTGGGCGCGTCCCTTTGTCCCGAACATCGAGGCTATCCCTCAAAACCAGCGTGACTATTACGAAGAGTTTATGTGCACCACGCCTCATAATCCCAACAATGTAGACCTTAGTCGTGATGTCCTGTTTCAACTGAATTCACCGGAAAAGAGCCGGTTGGATGTTGAAAGGATTGATAGGTATTTATGGAAACCGTTGGAAGAGGCAATCCGTTTGCTGGATGATATTAATGGGAATCGTAGTGTTGCTATTTGGGATCAATTAATAAGATTAAAAGCGTTGCACTGCTGGTTTATGACACAGCGTAATGTAGCTGCCTGGATTTCCGGTGTGTATGGTTATATGAAAGCAAAGAAAGACAGTGAAAAACAACAGCATAGGGAACTCCTTAAGGACATGATCCGCAAAGAGATTAAGAACTCAAAGGAATTATCAGATCTGTTAGAAACAGATATTGAATTCATGGCATTGACCGATCAGGGAGAGACGCCTCTTATGTATGGGACCAACTTGAGGGAATTGCTGCCAAAGCGGATTGAATTGATGCGAAAACATATTGATGATGATCCTTATATTGATTTTGATTATATTGAAAGGAAATCTTGTGAAATGGGAAAATAAGGGGACAGTATACCTATTTTATCAATATTCTTTAATATGACGACAGTCCGTAGAAAAATAGGTATACTGTCCCCTTATTTTCCTCAGCAGATTGAAAATCCTGTTAATCCAGTAATCCCGTCATGAAAAAATTCAAGATCGGCATAGACAACTACGGCTTATACCCACTGCGATTAAATCCATTGGAAACACTGCAATGGGCGAGAGACCACGGTGCAGAGGGTGTTGCATTTTCAGGACTGGAACCTGAAGAGCAAAAGCTGATTAATCCAGCTTATCTGAAAGATCTCCGTCAGTACGCGGAAACGCATAACCTCTACCTTGAATGGGGAGGCGCTCAGCATATCCCTCGTGATATGAGTTCCTGGGAAAAGAGAAACCTGTTCGCTATCAGTGAAAAGGCAGCACATGAAGCGGAAGCACTTGGAACCCGTATAGTCCGTTCCTGTTCGGGAGGTCTAATGCGCTGGAATCCTGAAAATCCAACGACGGAAACCCTCCTGCTGGAAACAGCAGAAGCGCTTAAGTCCCAGCGTCAGATGCTGAAGGATCATAACGTCATTCTGGCAATCGAAACCCACTTCGAGTTCACAACCTTTGAATTACGGAAACTTTTCGAGCTCTGCGAGGCTGAACCGGGGGATTACTTAGGTGTTTGTCTGGATACGATGAACCTGTTGACGATGTTGGAGGATCCTGTCAGCGCCATTGAAAGGATTCTGCCCTGGGTTGTTAGTACGCATATAAAGGATGGCGCTTTGTTATTGACTTCAGAAGGACTTACAACCTTTCCAGTTGAAGTCGGTACAGGAGTGGTCGATCTTAAGCGGATCATACATCTTCTCAGTACATTATCATGGGATGTCAATCTATCAGTAGAAGACCACGGCGGTGACTTTCAACTTCCGATTTATGACCAGCGATTTCTTTCGGAATTCCCGGATTTGACAGAAGAAGAATTCGCGAAATTGAAGATACTGGCACAAAAAACACAAGCCAAACTTGATGATACTGAATGCAGGATTGTTGAACGGGAGAAGTGGGGTGAAGTTAGTGAAGACAGAATGAAGCAGAATTTGCTTACTTTACAGAAATTATTATCGGATTATTAAAAATCAGACAAGATTGATAGGATTTTGTGATTTATTAACATAGCATAAGGAAATCATTGAGATCAATAAATATACGTACATTTCTTGATTTATAAAATTATTATACATAACATACCTGATAATAAGATTAAAGGATATTAATGATGAACTTAATACGAAACACGTGGTTTTTTAAATTCCTTATCTGCGGTTTATTTCTCACATTATTCGGTTTCGCCACCACAGTCTCTGCAGAACCGTACCGATTGCTCGGTGACAATGGAGCTTATTTCTGGTCATCCTCATCAATTCGGAATCGTGATCTATTTTCTCTTGAAGATGGGAAGGTCATGTATATCTGGAGCAGTCGGATTCCTGAGAATGGCAACAAGCTGTTATTCCTTCAGATCATCAATAGCGATGGTGTTCCCGAATATGAAGAACCGTTAAACGTTAGTGATCGTAATCTCTTCTCCAGTTGTTGCACCGCCATTAGTGACAGCGAAGGAAATATCTACTTTTCATGGTTATCAGCAAGACCTGATAATTATGAAACGGCAGAGCTTTTTGTACATAAATTCTCATCTGAAGGTGAATGTTTATGGGATCAATATGGCAACTTCATTGCAGAAATACGCGTTGATATAAATGGTCAATACAGCGATAGCGATATTGACCTGCGATTACTTCCGGATGAGCACGGAGGATTTTATGTCAATTACGAGGAAAACTATTTTGCTGTAGGTCAAGGTGGTGAATTAAGAGAAGAATGGCGCTGGCATAACGAAGCTCCGGATGAAGAACCGGCAATGACAAGCATAGAATCCGACGGTATCGGCGGATTCTGGTATATGGGAAGAACCGATTGGGGTGAACCTTACTTAATAAATCATCTTAACTATAATGGCGAAAAACTGTGGGATGAACCGCTAAGCATGGGAGAAGATGAATATCCTATAGGTACTCGCAACACAAGTTTCCTAAAAGGAATTAATGGTGGAATATTGTTTCACTGTGAGCATTTAAATGATGAGGGTATTTTCCTGCTTGATGCCGACGGCAACTTTCCAGGTGATGAATATAGTCATATAATCAGAGGAGAGGAAGATGAGATTAGAATATCAATCTACTACGATGCTATTTGGTGTAGAGATGAATTAATAGCAATTTCCTATGTTCATGGAGAAATCAATGAAGGATCTTCCATTTATGTCACGTTTTACAACCCGGAAGAAAATAGTTTTCCAGTTGGTCTGGAAGGAGTTCTTCTTTACCGGCATCCCGCGGATGATGATGGCAGATTAATGTTATTAAATCGGTCTAATTCAGATATGATTGAGACCAATGATGGTGGTATAGTATTGAGTTATTCCGGTTGTTTCTCAGGAGATTATGTAAGACAGTACTTCTTACGTTTAGAACCAGATAATGAGCTTGCATTCGATGAACCTCTTGTTATAAAGCGTCCCGTATATATTTCACCTGCACAGAATGATGAGTTCTGGATTACCGGTGGAGATTACGGTTATGATTTAAATCGCTTCACAAACGATGGTCAGCCGGTATTTGCTGAAGCCATTGATATGGGTATTAACGGTAGAGGTACACTTGGATCTGGAATCGAAGTAATTGTTGACAATTGTAATAATTACCGAATATTATTTCGTGAAAGAGACAGACTTACATTACGAACACTTGATCCAAACGGTAATATCGTAGGCGATATTGAAGGACAGACCATAATACCGGATGGCGTGAGGTCCGCAAATGTCTTCACTTATAGAGATAATTTTCTTGTATATTGGTCATCGAATACTAATCCCGAACTGTCTTTAGTTACTAAAACCGGACAACTTAGATGGACAGTTGATCTTGCAGATTCATCAAATTTAATAACACGCTTGTCAGACCTTAAAATCACACCGGACGGCAGGTATGCGGTACTTTCACTTTATCGTACAGAGGAGGATTTTCCATATAATAGTATAACTGTTGAACCATTAATTACATTGGTCGATATAAATGAACGTGAGGTTCAATGGACAAATGAACTCCCACAGTTTGACGATGAATATTGGAACTTTCAATACACCAATGAAATTCATGTTGATAGTTTACACATATATAGTGTTTTTTGGATTTACGATGATTCAATTAGTATTGGAAAATATAATTATGAAGGTAGGATGTTGCTGGATGAACCTGTATTGATAACATTAGAAGAAAGTGACAGGTTCTTTGGATCGGCTCTCTTAAACAGTGAAAACCTGGGATTGGCACGATACCATGAACAGTGGCAGGAATTAAGATATGTTACAATGGATGTTTTCAATACTGATGATTTCAGTCAGGATACGGTTTTTTGTGTTTATACCGACTCCTTGAGATGTCAGGGTTTATATCCAAGAACTCCCTTTAACCTGGTATCCAGTGGAGATCGATTATGGTTTACACCGGAAACAAGATGTGGATTTGGGATTGGATGTATTTCAAAAGAAGGAGAACGTTTTATAGATTCTCTGGGCTTTTACCCCGATGTAGAGCCAAATTTGTGGAATTTTTGGATCACAGGTTATCCTGATGGAAGCGGTGGTTTATGGGCTGATTGGTCGCAGGGCGAGGAGAATCCTTATGAAGATTACATTATCCATCTTGATAGAGATGGCAGATTATATGAGGGCTGGGAACAAAGTGGATTAAAAGTGTACGAGGATAACCGGAAAGGTAGAATACTAAACACAACTGTTTTTAATGACAGCAGCATAGTGTTAGTGACTTCGGAAAATAATGTATATAGGCTTCAGCATCTGAGTGAACATCCTCAGCGATCAATTGATATCGGCAGCGCTGCATCAGTTGTTGATTTCTATATCAGTAATATCTACCCCAATCCTTTCAATAGCCGTATTAACATAAACTATTATCTTAATGGATACTCCGATATCGAGTATTACATCTATGACCTGACCGGTAGAGAGATATATAGTAAGTCTCAAACAAATATTAAGGCTGGAATGCACCGGATAAGCATCAATGGAGTAAATTGGTCATCCGGTATTTACTTTGCCAGATTTGTGTGTGGAAATAAAGTGGAAGTTGCGAAGTTTACTTTGATTAAATAATTACATCCTGTTAATCCTGTAAATCCTGTCAAGAAAACGAGTAGTTTGTTTTATGCACCAGCAATTCAAATTCAAAACCACCCAAGACCTCCTGCAGAAAGCGGAGGAACTTGATCTTAATCTGCCATTTCAGGAATCGCTCGATCCGCTGTTTGAAACTATTACGATAGGTTCAAAAACGATTCCCAATCGCTTCGCCGTTCAACCGATGGAAGGTTTCGACAGCAACCCCGACGGTTCGCCCAGCGAATATACATTCCGGCGGTATAAACGCTATGCTGAAGGTGGCAGCGGATTAATATGGTTCGAAGCGACCAGCGTTGTTCAGGAAGGCAGATCAAATCCGCGGCAATTATTGCTGAATAAAAGAACACTCGATAGTTTCAAGCAATTAGTAGATCATACACGCCAATCGGCTCATAAAGAATTTGGAAATTCACACGATCCCTTTCTTGTTCTCCAGATAACTCACTCAGGACGTTACAGCAAACCGGAAGGCAAACCGTTAAATAAGGTCGGATGCTATAATCCCCACCTCGACAAACGGAAGGAAGACATTACACTATTCAGCGATGATGAGTTGGATCGGTTGAAAGAGACGCTTGTGGAAGCTGTCCGGTTGACACATAAAGCAGGTTTCGACGCCGTTGATATTAAAGCCTGCCACGGTTATTTACTTCACGAGCTTCTGAGCGTGTATACCCGCACGAACAGCCGCTACGGCGGGTCTTTTGAAAACAGAATTCGTCTGTTGGTGGACGTCGTCAAACAGGCTCAACAAGAAATACCTGAAATCACAATAGCAGTGCGAATGAATGCAACAGATGGTATCCCATACCCTTATGGCTTTGGTGTTCCGGAAGACGGTTCATTAGTTATTGATCTATCGGAACCTAAAGTCCTGATTAGTAAGTTGATTGAGAATGGTTGTTCGCTGCTTAATATCACAACCGGTATTCCCTACCATTCACCCCAACTCGTCCGCCCGTTTGACCGTCCTATAGGCGGCTCTTCGGTTCCGAAAGAACATCCTTTGGAGGGTGTAATGCGTTTATTGAACGTTACAGGCGAGCTGCAAAGGGAATTCAACAACATCCCTTTCGTAGGAACCGGCTATTCCTGGCTGCGTAACTTTTACCCATACATCGGGGCTGCCGTTATTGAGCGAGGTATGGCATCATTAATCGGTCTTGGTCGCGGCTCTTTCGCTTATCCTGATGCGCCCAAAGACCTGATGAACACAGGGAAAATGATCCATAGAAAAAGCTGCATTACCTGTTCCAAGTGCACGGAATTGATGCGGCAAAATAATATTACGGGGTGTGTTACGCGAGATAGTGAGATATATGGTAACGAATATAAAACTATAAGACAGGATTAACAAGATAAACAGGATATTTAAAATCCAGTTCATCCTGTTATCCCGTCAAAAGAAAAGAGTTATAATACGCCGGAAAAACACTATGTTAAAGCACTCCATCCAAATTAATAATATTCCAATTCCCGTTTATTCACTAAACACCCTCATCATCGGCAGTGGAGCAGCCGCATTGAATGCCGCTGTCAACCTCGTCGAATTCGGTCAGGAAAACATCGCTATTGTAACCGATAATTGGGGAGGTGGAACGTCCAATAACGCCGGGTCGGATAAACAGACCTATTACAAGCTGTCACTATCCGGTAAGATTCCCGATTCTCCCTTTGAAATGGCGCAGGATCTGTTCAATGGAGGCTGTATGCACGGTGATATTGCGTTATGTGAAGCTCAACATTCGGCGCAAGCGTTCTATCATCTTGTCCAGCTTGGAGTTCCCTTTCCTCACGATAAATACGGCGGATACATTGGTTACAAGACAGATCACGATCCACGAGGCAGAGGGACTTCAGCCGGACCGCTCACATCCCACCTGATGTTTGAAGCGCTTGCCCGGGATGTCAAAAGGAAAAACATTCCAGTCCTGGATAAGTATGAAATAATCGCATTGCTTACGGATATTAAGGGTGATGAGAAACACGTTGTCGGAGCTATTGCGCTGAATAAGAAAGAACTCGATAATGAAAATATGGGGTTTACGGTTTTTAATGCTGTAAATGTAATCCTGGGAACAGGCGGACCGGCGGGGATGTATAAAACATCGGTATATCCTGAAAGCCAGACCGGTTCATCAGGACTGGCTTTCCAAATTGGAGCAATCGGTCATAATCTTACCGAATCACAATTTGGGTTGGCTTCTATCAATTTTCGCTGGAACCTCTCAGGCAGCTATCAGCAGGTTATTCCCCGCTATATCTCCACCGATCAGAATGGCAATGACGAGCGTGAATTCCTGGACGATTACTTCTCCGATATGTCAACTCTATCAACAGCGATCTTCCTGAAAGGTTATGAATGGCCCTTTGATCCGCGCAAGGTGAAAGATTACGGTTCATCGCTGATTGACATCCTCGTCTATCAGGAAACGGTGAGAAAGGGGAGACGTGTATTCCTCGATTTCACGAAGAATCCAAGCGGCAACGGTAAAATGCAGGATTTCACACCGGAAGTGTTAAACAAGGAAGCTTATGATTATCTAAAGAATTCGGATGCACTCCGGGAAACTCCGATTGAACGCCTGCAGAAACTAAATCAACCGGCAATAGATCTTTACAAAGATCACAACATTGATATTACGGTGGAATACCTTGAGATAGCCGTCTGTGCACAACATAACAACGGTGGCTTGAAAGGCAATATCTGGTGGGAGTCGAATATCAAGCATCTTTTCCCGATAGGTGAAGTGAACGGCACTCACGGTGTTTATCGCCCCGGTGGTTCAGCCCTGAACGCCGGACAGGTGGGAAGTTTGCGCGCTGCAATGTTTATCTCAAAACGATATAATACAGATTATCTAAAATCAGATGATTTCATCAATTCAACGGAATTACAGATAAAAGATACATTCGAATTCGCTATGAAAATAATTAATCCTGATAAGACTAAAAGAGCACCCCTTTCCTCAACTCTTTACGAAATCCAGGAAAGAATGACCGGTTACGGCGCGCACATCAGAAATCCGGCGGAAATAAAACAAGCTGTATCCGAAGCCTGGGAATTATATTTAAATCTGAAAAGCGGAGTAAGTGTCCATTCAGCCAAGGAACTGCCTCAAGTTTTCAAAGTCCTCGATCTCTGCCTGACACATGCTATTTATCTAGAAGCAATTTCTGAGTATCTTGAGAAGAATGGTAAAAGTCGTGGTTCATACCTTGTGCTCAACCCGAAAGGCAGTAAACCTTGTGATGAATTGGGTTATGAGTGGCGGTTTGGTCTAAATGAGGATGATGCTTTTGTAAATCAGAAGATATTGGAAATCCACTTCGATGAATATATGAAAGTTCAGAAGAACTGGGTGGATGTTAGATCTGTTCCTGATGATGAATTGTGGTTTGAGAAGGTTTGGAAGGAATATAGGGATGGGGAAGTTATTAAATAAGATTATGTTGATTAAAGATTAACCGAACTGGGGTGCGGAGTAGAAAGTTCAGAGTTCAGCCTTCAGGCTGTTTTTACTTCCTGAACTGACGGAGTGAACACTAAGTAATCGGAAACAAATAACTCATCGGTATTGCTTGCATCAGGGATTCTAAAATGTTATATTCTTTACATGATATCCCAGGAGACAGTAAACAATATACGAGTCAAGTATAAAGCCTTGCAATC
>JAVCDD010000334.1 GCA_030765125.1 Candidatus Hatepunaea meridiana | reverse complement strand
TATGCCTTTAGCTCAGCCGGAGTAGCGCAGCTTGCTGCGCGCTCGCAAGCAGACACGCATGCGCCACCGTGCAAGAACGCAGCAAGCTGCGCTACTCTGGTATTATTAAGTGGACGCGCAGCAAGCTACGCTACTCCAGTGTTATTAAGTTTATACATTGCTGAGCTAAAGGCATAACCGATAATTTTAATATGACATTTAATACATACGAATTTACAATGATTAGTGTCATTTTGCAATACCAAATTATCAAATTTAAATGCGAATCAGCATTATTTCCCTTATTAGCAATTAGTTATTTGGAGTGCTTAAAGTGATAAGTTGATCGATCAATCTTTCATCTGAAAATTGCAGCGATAAATGAGGGGGAAGATTATATTGGGGATAATCAAGAGGATAAATACCTGAGAGTATTAACAAGGCAGTGATTCTGAGTGGTAGTAATCGGTCTGAGGCAAGCCCGACATTTATGGTTGGGGTACCGCGACGAAGTCAAAAATATTATCATCTTAACTTATCGTGAGTTATCGTAGTTTTTCGTCTGTAGCAGTCTTTAAACCGTTGGGTTTTCGTTCTCGGGGATTCGAGTCCCGCATCCTCTGCACTGAATAACAGAAGGCTGCGATCATACCGGAGTGCTCAAGCTTGCTTGAGCGCGACCAGGGACTAATATATAGAACAACCTGCGCAAGCAAGCTTGAGCACTCCGGTGTAGAATGGCGCTATTCTTTCAAAGGAATCTTAGCCAATCGTAGCTCTAATAACATCCAGAAGAGCATTCCTGTCAATTGGTTTATCGAATACAGCAACCGGTTTGGGTACAGCAAGATGTCGTCCCGGAAGTCCACTAATTACAATTACAGGTATCTTGCTGAGTTCCTTATCGTGACGCATCTTACGATAGAAGTCCGTGCCCGTATTCTTAGGCATTTGTAAATCTAAGGTAATCAAATCGGGTTTTTCTACCTTTACAACACTCATTCCATCAACACCATTGTAAGCAGTTACAGTTTCATAACCCTCCTTACGAAATAGTGTCTCTAAGAAGATAATGATATCTTCTTCATCGTCAATTATCAGTATCTTTTTGGACATTTATTTTCCTCTCAAGTTTGAAATTTCGCCTTAATATACTCGATATGAAAATTTAAATAAATTGTTAAATTGTTGTATTGCTGTAAACTATCTGATCCTTTAGACAAAGTGAAACAATATAACAATACAACAATCGGTTATGCCTTTAGCTCAGCCGGAGTAGCGCAGCTTGCTGCGTTCTTGCACGGTGGCGCATGCGTGTCTGCTTGCGAGCGCGCAGCAAGCTGCGCTACTCCGGCTGAGCTAAAGGCATAACCGATACAACAATATAGCAATTAAAAAAGAAATATAACATCAATATGAAAAGTTTGCAAATTATAATTCCGATGGTCTATACTTTCAAACAGATATTCTATCCTTGATGAAAATTCAATCCGCTGTCAGGGCGCCTTCCCTGACAGCAAAGCTTCAGACTGTGCTGTCAACCGCGGCGGGTTGACAGCAGGGCGCTATTCTCCCAGGGAATACAGATCTAAAGATGGTTCCTTTTCCCGGACTGGATTGAAAAGTGATTGAGCCACCATGTACTTCTATAATCTTGTTAGCTACCAGCAGTCCTAAACCGGTTCCTTCGCGACCCTTAGTAGTGAAGAAATCTTCAAACAAACGCTCGCCAATCTGACCGGGAATACCGGTGCCGTTATCTTCTACCTCAAAGATGTACTTGCCGGATGAATCATAATTACCGCGTATAGTAATCTTATGAGAATCTTTGCCTTCGGTAGAGTCATTCTTACAGGCATCCAGGGCGTTGGCAACCAAGTTGGTTATCAGGCTGTGTAACGCTTCAGGATCAAAACGACCAACCGGCAGTGATTCAGGAAGATCAAGTACTAACTCGACTCCCTCCTTCTGAATGCGGTCACGGAAAAGCTCATAAACACTACGAATAGTCGGCACTGGATCAACTATCTCGAAACTCATCTCACGCTCTCTGGAACAATAAAGCAGGTCTTTAACAATACGGGAGACGCGCTCGAAGTTGTGTTCTATCATACCCCAGCCCTTGCGAGTGAGCTTGTCATCATTGTCTTCCATACCAGTATTGACGACAAATATTCCACCTTCCAGTCCCATAAGAATATTCTTTATCCGATGCGCCATAACCGCGATAGTCCTGCCCAATAAAGTCAATTCTTTTTGCAGTTTCTTTACTTCGGTAATATCAGTAGACATTTCCATTACCGCTACCCGATCACCCGCCTCATTTAGAATAGCAGAAGAATATACGATCATACGCGCTTCGCTGCCATTGCGTCTTATTACAGTTTCTTCACGGCTATAAACTTTGCCATCGATAAATGTTTTCTGAACCGGGCAGTCGGGACAAACATCATCAAGTCCCTTATACACCTTGTAGCAGTAGTCACCTATCTGTTCACTAAATTCCTTCTTAAATAGAGCATTCGATTCTGTAATGCGAAAATCTTCATCCTGAACAGAAATATAACAAGGCACGGTATCAAACAGGTTCATAAATTTCTTACGGCTGGCTTCTATTATTATTTGAAGTTCCTTTATTTCAGTAATATTGGTCGACATTTCCATAACGCCAACGACGCTGCCCTGTTCATCGGGGACGGGTGTAGTGTAAACGATCATCTGCCCTGGTTTGCCATCCTTGGTGATCATTGCCTCTTCGGTTTTGTGGGTTAGACCATCGGCAAAGGTTTTCAATACCGGGCAATCAGGACAAGGAGTATTACTCTGTTTATAGACCTTGTAACAGTATTCACCGATCCGATTGCCAAAGTCCTTACGAAACAGCTTGTTTGCACGAATTATCCTTAGATCCTTATCCTGGATAGAAAGATAACAGGGAACCCGTTGAAAAAAACGGTCAACACCGGGGTAATCCAGGGCGGCGCCGGTGTGTCTGATGCTGAATGCTGTGATAAATATAACAAACAGCATTAGAGATGCTGCAAGGATGGAAATTAATGGGTTTATGTATAATGAAATCAGGAGAAGAAGGATGGTAAATAACAGCACTCCGGCAATTATTCGATACACGGATGAAATCATCCAGATGTAGGCATTATGGAGGTGTTTGCTTTTGTAAAGTGGCATTACACTATTCTCCAAGCAGTTCCTTAATGTTTTTGAGGAACTCTTCTCGAATTATTGGTTTCTCCATAAAAACAGTAGGTTCTGAAGGCTTTCCCTGTTCAAAGAACTCTCTATTCCCAGAAATGCCGGAAACGATAACAATTGGCAGTCCTTTTGTATCCGCCCGACTACGCAGTGTCTCAAAGAAGTTAAGACCGGATTTCTTTGGCATAAGGATGTCAAGCGTTATCAGATCGGGAATATCCTGTTCAATCTTTATCAGCGCTTCTGCTCCGTTTATTGCAACGTCAGTATTATATCCAGCCTTACGAAGCAGAGTTTCGAGGTAAAAACGCATATCTTCTTCATCATCAACGATTAGTATCTTTTTAGGCATTTCTTAACTCCTTTTACTGAATGTTTATCCATAAAGTGGCTTTAGGCTTTGGGTCTTAGGCTTAAGCTACTGAGGTTTATTCGTTATAATTTGGCGTGCATCCGGATGTTCAATATGTTCTAATACTGCCAGAATCCTCTTATGCAATTCTGTTTTATCCATATATCTAACTAATTCAGCCACCAGTTCACCCTTTGAAATAGTTGCTAATTGATCTTCTGCACATTGCCGGACACCCTTATTAGCATGTATTAACGCTTGTGCCAGATATTGCACCGCCTGCGCCGCCGGTTCTCCACCCTGACGCATTATTTCACCAAGAGCGGTTAGGGCGCCTTTGCTGCCTCTGAATCTTCCAAGCGCCCGGACAAGTTGAGCACCGCCATATTTCGCAATTAGTTCTTTGATCTCTTCAGGTGTCTTAGGTTTATCAACACCTGTTGCAGGTTGAATTGCTTCCTGCAAAAGCGCTTCATCAGCATAGTTTTCAATGGCAATCCGGCGTGCAGACATATTGTATTCAGGATCGTTGGCTATTGCTTCAAGTATCTTCTTGTCAGTTATCCTGGAAAAGCAGGCAGCCATCAATTCATAGTTCTTTCGTAATTTAATTATTTCTGCTAGCGTTTCTTGTGAATCGATTCGCTCAACTGCAGCGATGCGGGCGTCGATCTCATTGCCGTCAAGAGCAACTTGTGTCAAAACATCCTGATCAGTGATCTTTTCAATAGCAGCCATTCGCACTCGAGGTGATTTATCCTCCTCTGCGATGATTTTAAGCGCTGACTGGTCGTTGAGAGTCTCGACTGCTTTCAGTCTAACTTCCGGATCTTTAGATTTGTATGCCGGACGAAACAGGTTTCGGATGCTCATATCCTTAATTAATTATAATATAGTTAGTTACAATTATATTGCCCAAAGGGGATTTAGAGGTTTCTATAATAGCGCTTCTAAATATACTGTCAACCGCGGTGGGTTGACAGCCTTAGTATTTAATGAAAATCATCCCACTCAATGAAACCCTCCCGAACATCGGTCATACAGTTAACTATCAACTCGACAAGTCCACCGTACAATATATGACAGCGTTCCCATGCGCCATAGTAATTCAACATATCTCTGATTTGTCCCTTGCAATTCGAACAGGGTGCGCAAAGATATTTATTCACGGATGGATCAAGTTCTTCTTTGTTGAATGCTTCAAGTACTTGCCTGAATTTACGTCTTCCGGCTAATGACGACCGCCAATCCGGGAAGTTATGCGATTGCATAATTGCGAAGCCGCTGCCACCACCGCAGCAATAGTTATTTACGCCATGCGGCGTCATCTCGCGAAATTGTGGACAGATTTTCCTGATAATTCGTCGTTGCGGTTCGATGATTCCCATAGAACGAGTCATATTGCAGGGATCGTGCATAGTAACCGGGAAGTCATTACGACTGGGATCAACCATTACTTTCTCATTAATAATAAGGTCTTCCATTGTCGCCATGCAGGATTCACGATGGATATTGGATTCTGCAAGCCAGACTCGGTCACCTATCGCCATAGCTGCCTTGTGAGCATGACCACATTCTCCGATAACCACTTTTTTGACGCCAAGTTTCTTTGCACATTCCGCATGTTTCAGAGTGACTTTTGCTAACTGCACGTCATCATAGAAGAGCCCATAATTAACCGAGTCGTAACCCACCAATTCGCTTGAAAGCGTCCAACTTACACCCGCTATTTCAAATAGTATGGCGAATGCTTCGATGTTCTCTGGCCAGGAAAGAAATTCACCGGCATTGTGAATCAATAATATGTCGGCTCCGGCTTTATCGAATGGAATCTTAATATTAATTCCTGTACGATCTGTAATATCTTCTTCCATAAATTCCAACATATCCAGGAGCGCCAAAGGTGAAATTCCGGTGGATGAGCCTGTTTGAAGCTGCTTGATGGTGCCGTCGCGGTGCAGTTCCGGTGGAGAAATCCCCATTTCCTGACTGAATACCTTGCGTATCTCACGAGAAATAAGCCCATTATCAACTCCCATCGGACAGGTCTGAGCGCACCGCCGGCAGAGTGTACAACGGTATGCCAATTGCGCCAGTCTGCTGACGGTTTCCCAGGTAAGATCGATATCAGCGCCGGTGAATTTCGCAGTCAGCTTGCCACCGGGCTTTATATATTTGTTGATAATGCGTCGGAAAATATCCGAGCGAAAAAGAGGTCGATATATCTCATTACAACCACTCTCCTGAAAAGCAGGACAGGCTTCAGAACAGGTATTACATTTAACGCAATTGTCCAACGAAAGCATCAACGGTTTGAGGAATGGCCAGTTATTCTCTTTTGAGAGTATCTTTTGCAAACCGCTAATAAATTGCGCTACCAGTTTTTCTTTCTCTTCTTCTGTTTCCGGAATTGGGATCGGCGGATTGAGGATACCGTCCAGTGAACAATCAAACTCATTACGTTTCTTTTCCGGCAGTTCCTTTATCTGTGGTTCTTCCCAGTCATCATAAGGGTAAGGAAGTTTTGGGAAATCTTTTACATCAAGCTGAACCAGTTGTTTGGAACGCTTGCTGATATCTTTTAATTTGATGCTATTATTCTTCATTTTTAGTCTCTGTTCCAATCTCGCTCCAGGTTTTACCGGATTGAATATGTGAAGCGCTCCAGCTAACCTTCTGGTTGAATTGTTTCAACAATTGTTTTTCAATCTTACCGCCTCGCTCGTTCGGTTCATCGTTCCAACGCACCGAATGATAAAGGAAGTACTTGGCGACAAAGTGGGACATTCTGGTTAGTGGAATGTACATTATCAGAAACGCTACCAGCCATAACTCAATTGTAAAGAGTATACCGGGTGATAACACCGGTGAGAATATCAACAGTGATTTGACATAAGCTCGCAACGAATCGAAAACCGGATCACTTGTAAGATGTGCTGCCAGAGCTACAATAACCACCGCCAATACAATTAACAGATTGATATAATCTGCTGGTGAGTTGTATTTACGCTGAGCTGGATCGGACAAGCGCCACAGCAGAAGCCCGATCGCGCCCAACGCTGTCAACACCAACCCGATATACCCGACCGGAATGGTTAGATAGTAAATAATACTCCCAAGAACGCACGATGACGTACATAATGAGATATTAAATATTTCAAATATTGATCCTGTCAGTAAAAGGAGGAGCCAACCGATACAGAGATAGAGTCCCAGATGGAATGGCAGGGAGGAAATCCATACTCGGCGGTTGTGACGATAGACTCCCTTCAGGAAGAAAATCTCTGACGCCATCTCCTTTAGTTCCGTAAATGGACTGGATTTGCGCTTTTTACTCCACCAGTCGAGTTCTTCAAGGTATGAACCACCGTATTCAGCTCGTCCTTTTTCGTGCGGTACCGGGTAGAGTTCCCAGCGAAAGCTAAGCGGTGCGGTGATATATTTTAAAGCTTTAATTAACATTGCCAGTACGGCGACCACAACCGCAATGTAAGTGAAAATTTGAATTATTTGCAATTAAGTAACTCCGATATTGATAAGTTGATAGTATACATTTCTCGTGACCTTTTTAGTTGGCATCAGTGTGGCACGGGTTACTTGTTACCCGTGTCTCTTAACAGATAAGGAAACACGGGCAACAAGTAGCCCGTGCCACACGAAAGAGTTCTGAAAAGTTCACAGTAGACTCTAAGCAGCCTGTATTAATAACTTGTCGGGCAACCGGGTTGGAAACCATCATTAACCGGAGACGTAATCTGATCGGGAAACAGTAGCGGTATATCGGAATGCTCCTGCTTTATTTTAGACAACCAATCCCTATCTATCATATCAGATAGTGACAGTTCTTCCAGTGTTTGTTGGATACGGCTGTTGATGATAGTCCAGACAGCCCGCGTTTCGCAAAATGTACTGTTTTTACAGATATTGGGATCGTTGACACAATCAGTAATGTTGATTGGTCCGATAACTGTCTGGACAATCTCAGCTACACTGATTTTATCTACTGGTTTCGCTAAACGATACCCCCCCTTCTTTCCGGAAACACCTTTTATAAGGTTAGCATTCTTAAGGGAAATAGCCAATTGCGACAGGTAATTATTCGATAATCCGGTTATTTCGGAAATCCTGCCCAGATGAACCAGTTCATTTGTCCGCAGTTCCCGGGCAAGTTCAATCATCATTCGAAGTCCGTATCTAGCTCGCGTGGATAGTTTCATAATTCTATCTTATTTGTTAGGTTTTAATTCGTAAATATAATAATATGATAACTTTTATAAGTCAAATAGAATCTGTGAAATATTTAACAAAAAAAGAAATAGGGGGACAATTACGTAGGGCTGGATCTTAACTCGTTCCCACGCTGGAGCGTGGGAACGAGTTAAAAGGTTTTTACACATCAATCAAGAATGTCTATCCTACCCGTTGAAAAATTGGTATACTGTCCCCCTTCGGTCAGACACTATCTAACTAAAACCACAGGAATCGTTAGAGAGCGCATTCCCTGATTCAACTTTACCAGATAAATCCCTGATGGCAGATTCACTCCGTTGACCGGCAGGATGAATTGTCCGGATCCGACAATCATTTCACCACTGTTTGGAATTAATCTACCGCACGGATCATACATCGTCCAGGCAACTCTGCCACTTAAACCGGCGTTGCATACTATGTTTACCTGACTGTTGAAAGGTGAAGGATAGACATTGATGAGTTTAAATTCGGTTGGTGTGTTATCGGTGTGAAACGATGTTATGTCTTCATTCCAGCGCATTCGGGCAGCGGTGATATTAGCGAAGAGATCACTCTGGTTGTCACCAGCGAGAATGGCAAAAGTAACAGTTTTGGATTGGTTGTGTACCAGTGAGAAAGGACCTGCGCCGATTAACTGTGTCCAATCGTCAGCTTCATCGCTGACCGCTTCATTGAAACCTGACATCATCTTAATGATCTTGGTTCGATCATGCCAACCGCGTCTTCCGCGGGAAACATCATCAGCGTTAGTTGCTACCTGGAAACTAACCGGATTGTCCAATATTCCCACGCCATACAAAGGCAAGCCCGGTCGGAAATATTCCATCCATCCAACGCCAGCCTCTTCGTCCCACTGACATATATTGGATTCAGGCTGTAAAATGTCCCAATCCATAAAGATACCGACGTAAAGGCTGTCAACGTCAGTGTCCCGATTGATGACCGTGTAACTGAGGATTACATAGTCATCGTCAGGCGGATCCGGGAAGCTGTAACTGTTCTGCCTGACGGTGATATCAAGTATATCCTCATCACCATCGCGTTCTCTGAATTCGACGTGCCCTTCCAACCCACCTGTTGCTCCCTCTTGTAGTGTAATGCCTCTACCGGATGAAATAAAATCAAAGCGTGGTGTAAGTGAGTCACCATAGGCGCAATCGACAACTCGATCCGGTGGCACACCGACCATCAGCGAACCGTGAAACAACGCCGGCTGACTGTTTCCAGCATAACGAAAGCTGTTACCGACATCTTTTCCATATATGTAATCCCAATAACCGAGCGCCCCAAAGTCGGTAACCGTCAGTGAAACCGAACCGTTGTTATGATCGGCACACCTGGGTTTGACAACCAGTTCAATCGGTATCGATTGCTCGACTACGTTCAGACCGTTTAACACTAACCGGCAGTCTATAATATGACCCGACGCTGGATTAGACACGACCCGCACACGAAACGGTTCACCGGCATTATCAACTGTTTCCAAAGGTGAAGCTTCCTCGAAATCAAAGGCAAACGGGTCGATACGTGCCACAGTATCATCCGATAACAATCTACCTGTTGCAGTTGCGGATCCAGTCAGCAGGTTGATTATCGAAACTGTGACCAGGATATTCTCATAAGCCTCTATTATACCGTTTCCATTACCTTCGCTGCTGTCGTCAATTTCGATTGACGTTAGCTCAAATCCGGAACGGACATCGGATAACATACGAAAGAGGTTGAGCCTTCCTACTCCCATCATTCCTGCATAGTCAGGATTTATATGGTCTATTGGATCGGCAGAGTTTATAAGCTGCAGTCGGAGTTGAGCCGGCGTCCAGTCGGGATGCAGCGCTTTCAATAAACCAGCGGCACCTGCCACAATCGGTGTTGCCATTGACGTTCCGCTGCGGATGCCGAAATTGCCGGGCATTGTCGACAGAATGGTATCGCCCGGGGCACAGATATCTACCCATTCACCATAATTGCTGTAGAATGCAAGGTGATCGCCGCTTGTAGTAGCGCCTATTGACATTGCATTATTATATTGGCTGGGGAAATGGTCGAAATTGGATTCGTGTTCGTTTTTACGGTTACCTGCCGCAGCAATAACCAAAGAGCCTTGTTCAGTGGCATAGTTAATTGTCAAGCGGTCAATGTTCGATGGTAGAGAGCCTCCCCAGGACAGGTTTATAACGTCAGCGCCTGATGCGGCGGCATAGACAACGCCTTGATAACCATGGGTTATGATTCCACCGTTACCTGTGCGAATCGCCATAATCCTGCAGTTCCAACAGACGCCTGCAATTCCATAACCGTTGTCAACCGTAGCGGCGGCTATACCGGCAACGTGAGTTCCGTGATCGTCATCGAGGCTTAAAGGTCGTGGATCCGGGTCATCGTCAACGAAGTCCCAGCCGTGAATATCATCTATAAACCCATTGCCATCGTCGTCAATACCCTCTAAACCATTTGCTTCAGCATAATTGATCCATCTCTGACGGATCAAATCACCGTGATCAATATCAGTTCCCACGTCAACAATAGCGATAACAACGTTAGTATCACCTCGAGAAATATCCCATGCTGCCGGAGCATGGATTTTATGCAGCGACCATTGCAAAGGATAATAGGGATCATTTGGCGGTGCGTTGGGATCATCGCGTCCATTTCCGTTGAACATGCAAGTATACCTGACCGGCTCCGGTTCAACCCATTTCACGCCCGGCGTAACTTCCAACCTCGCCAGCCAATCGTCAATCTGATCACTAGGAACTTCAATTCTGAAAATTCCTCTTATTAACGGATGCTGCTCAGCCTGTAAATGCCACTTAACAGCGGAAACGTTTGACATAACATCAGCGCCGTCCCTTTTGGAGCTAAAATGCGCCAGCCAGTCTGAGGTGGGTTGACGAGCGACGGTAACTTGTGACGGTACGAGTTCGAATATCAGGGTTTGCGAGGAAGCTGCCTGAATTGAATAAGGTTGAATTAAAAGAAATAGAAGCAGAATGTACTTCGCAGTTTTGGTAGATTTTAGAAGAGTTTTTGTGATCATAGTGAGTAAGATTGAATGAGGTTTAAGTAGACGTGACACTCTCAGGCTGTCCGAGAATGACAAATTGGATAGAAATCCTATTCTCGGACAGCCTGCTCTTGTCGCATGATATTGTTACTGGGAAATATGGGGACAGTATACCTATTTTTATAAGAATTCATAGAATGACGGACAATCTATAGAAAAATAGGTATACTGTCCCCATATTCTCCAATCTAAATACAATATAGAAAAACAACTCGTCAATATCAAGATTATTAAAAACAAATTCACCATAAACCCATCTGACTGAGAAAATTAAAAAATCGCAAATATTTCCCAAAAACACTTGACAAACGTTTGTTTAAATCATATACTTAATCAAACGCTTGATTAAGTATTCTGGAATTATAAAATGAAACCAATTTATCTTTTGATTATTTTGTTTTTTAGTGTAAACCTTCCAGCGCAAAGCTTGTTTGAGGATGCGCTCAGCAGCGATGCGCAAGATGAAAGCGCTAAGCAAGATAAAACCTACGAACTGAACGGCTATCTTCGCGGGGATTTTTACATCGGCAAGGTTCCCGATGAAGACGAGGCTGAAACCAAGAGCGGGTATGCAGAAACAGCGCTCAAACTGAAGGTGCGTAAAGGCGCTTTCGCTGATGGGTTCGCAGAAATCCGCTTTCGAAAAGGGGACGAATTCGATGAGAAAATAGAGGAAGTTCTTCTTCGGGAAGCCTATATAAACGCGTACATTGGTCGTTTCGATCTCTGTATTGGGCAGCAGATCGTTGCCTGGGGGCGTGCCGATGGCTTCAATCCAACCGATAATATCTCACCGAAGAATATGCTGGTGCGTTCACCGAACGAAGATGACAGGCGTGTAAGTAATTTCCTGCTTCGATCTTACTATAACCTTTTGCCCTTCCGGCTTGAAGCGATCTGGATCCCGTTCTTTGAGCCGTCGGCGCTTCCAATTGGAATAATGGGATTTCCTTTCGGAGTCACAATGACTGATCCTGATTATCCCGATGGTAACATTGTAAACAGCGCTTATGCCCTTCGGTTGAATATTGAAAAGCCCTCATTTGACGGTTCACTGTCTTATTTCAACGGTTACAATCCAACAACAGGTATTGATCTCCTTCCGACACAAAACCGGGAAGTCATTATTTATTCACGAGCTTACAGGATACACGTTATAGGCGCTGACTTTTCATCTACGGTTGGCGATTACGGGCTCAGAGGCGAATTTGCGTATAGAAAACCGTTCTACGATTGGGAAGTCGAGATTTATATCCCTAATCCTGATCTCCAATACACACTTGGTATTGATCGTCAGATTGGAAGCGATTTCAACTTCATTCTGCAATATATCGGCAGATATGTACTTGATTACACCGATTTGGTGAAGCCTGCATTGAATAATCCTCCAACTATCTTTCGTCGTTATCATTATGCTGAAAAGAACAGAATGATCGCATCTCAACAAGACGAAGTATCCCATTCCATCTCATTCCGACCGGCGTGGACATTGATGCACGAAACGTTGGAAATTCAGATGTTAGGTTTGTACAACATCACAACCGAAGAACTGTTATTACGCCCAAAGATGTCTTATGATCTGGCGGACGATCTGACTGTAACTGTTGGAGGTGAAGCATATTTTGGACCCGACGAAACACTTTACGATTCCATCGGTGAGCAAATAGGTAGTTTCTTTTTGGAATTTAAGGCGTCGTTTTAATGGGTGATTGTTGAGAAAATAAGGGGACAGTATACCTATTTTTATAAATATTCTTTAAAACAGCGACAGTCCATAGAAAAATAGGTATACTGTCCCCTTATTTTCCATAATATCGAGGAAATAATGATCGACACTGAAAAACCTTCTCCTAAAGAAAGAATATTCAACGCTGCTGTAACCCTCTTTGCGCTCAAAGGATACACAGCTGTTGGAGTGCGTGAAATCGCTGAAACAGGCGAAGTTAATATCTCTATGATTTCTTATTATTTCAGTGGTAAGATTGGGATATTAAAGGCAATTTTCGAACGATTTTATAAGGAGTATTTGGAAGTTTTGAGGGACGCCATCAATCCTGAACTGCCGGTGAATGAACAGACAAGGAATTTAGTTCGCAACATTGTATGCTTTATGAGATCCAGACCGGATTTATGCAAGATCGGGATTACAGAGATACCTTATGACGCACCGGAAATTGCTAAATTCAAGAGCGAAAGAGTGCTCCCGGTTAAAGAATTGATATTTGACTGTTTCTTCAGGAATTCCGGTCTGATTATTGACGATAAGATTACAATCAGTATCGTCAGTCCGTCTTTGATAAGTGTCATCTATTCTCATTTCCTGCTCGGCGATGTAATAAAAAAGGTAATGGATATTGAATTCGACGATGCATATTACGAGCGTTATGTTGATACGATTACGACGTTCCTAATTGCGGGTATTTTGGGTGTAGTGGCAGAACTGCAAAACAAGAAAACAGGAGAAATTAATGGATAAAACATCTAACTTTATAATCAAATACCGCTGGTTAATCATAATTGCGTTTCCAGTTATCGCGATTCTGTTTGCGATGCAGATCCCCAAGACAGAGGTTGATCCCTCTATGAAAGGTCAGTTACCGGAAGATATACACTCCAGGGTAGTTACTGACCGAATCGACGATATCTTCGGTGGAACTGATATCGTGATGATTGTCCTGAAAACAGACGATGTTCTGAATCCCGAAACACTGAAACGAACCAAGCTCTTAACCAAGAAGATGAAGAGGATCAAGGGTGTTGATAAGGTGTTATCCTTGTTTGAGTTGAAGAGCATCAAGGGTGAAGACGGCGCTATGATCGTCAACCCAGCGGTCCGACGGATCCCGAAAACCAACGAGCAGCGGGAAATCCTGCGGGATGAACTAAAAGATAACGATATGGTTTATGGCAGTGTTGTTTCAGAAGATTTCGTCGCGACCGCCGTTATCGGTATGCTTAAAACCGATGTTTCAGATGATTCCATCATCGCGGAAATACATAAAATTATCGAAGAGACACCCGGTGAAGAAGAAGCCATCATTGGCGGATTGCCGTTTGTCAGGTACAATATCAGTAGAGATATTAAAGGTGATATGAGCCGTCTGATGCCGTATGCACTGGTAATTATGCTGGTATTCCTCTTCATCAGTTTCAGGCAGCTCAGAGGCGTCCTGCTGCCTTTTGCCGTTGTGATTATGTCCGTATTCTTTGCAATGGGATTGATTTCCTTTATCGGTTGGAAGATACAGATGATGACTGTACTCCTGCCGATAATGCTCGTTGCCATAGCCAACAACTACGGCATACATCTCATCGCCCGCTATCAGGAGGATAATGTTGCAGGGGGTAAATTATCAAGAAAAGAGCTTGCTAAAAGTGGATTTATAACCTTAAGCAAACCTATCCTGGTAACGGGAATCACTACATCCGTCGGTATGCTCTGTCTGCTTGGACATGTAATTATCTCCGCTGAACAACTTGGCGTTCTGGCAGCGGCAGGTATCCTCTTTGCGTTAGTAGCAAGTCTCCTCTTCATACCGGCAATACTGTCTGTCATCCCTAAATCGAAACCAATAATTAATCCCGAAGACAGCGGTCACAAGGTTCACTTCCTTGAACGAATGCTCGGTTTTTTCGGTGAACAGGTATCCACAAAATCAAAGGCAATCATCATTGTATCTCTCATCGTAACAGCGATAGCTGCAATCGGAATATTTTCCATCGTAGTTGATACTAATCCGGAGAACTATTACACTGAGGATTCCCCTGTTGTTCATGCGACCCGTACTGCTAACGAGTACTTCGGTGGTTCAACAAATATCTCCATTGTTTTTAAGGGTGATATTAAGGATCCGGATTTAATGAACCGGATCAATGACATGGAGAGCCGGTTAGGTAAGATGCCTGAAGTCGGCAATACGACATCCATCGCCCGCGTTGTCAGGCAGATGAGTCGTGCCTTAAACGACAAGGACGAAAGCGGATACGATGAAATCCCAAAGACGCGGAACGCTGTTGCGCAGTACTTCGAACTCTATTCTATGAGCGGCGATCCGGACGATTTTGAGAAGATGATAGATTTTCCCTACGAGCATGCTCAAGTATCCGCACGTATCAAAGAAATCAGTACTACTAAGATCAACAGTGTAGTAAATACCGTTAACGAAATGACGAAAGATGACGAAAACGTCGAGCTTGTGGGTGGTTTTGCTACGATACTCGCTGAACTGGCGCGTCTTATCGTGCGAGGGCAATTGATTTCACTAACGGCAGCGATGATTTTAGTTGGTATTCTGATGATGTTATTATTCCGTTCATTTTTCGCCGGTATCATCTCAATAACACCGCTGGCGCTGTCGATGGTGGTGCTTTTTGGGCTGATGGGTTTCTTTCATATTGAACTTAACGTCATAACAGCATTGCTGTCATCTATTATGATAGGCGTTGGGATCGATTATACTATTCACTTCCTCTGGCGTTACAAGGATGAACTGGCGGCAGGGCTTTCTTATGAAGCTGCAGTAAAGAAAACCTTGACCACCACCGGCAGAGGCATCGTTTTCAATGCGCTGTCAGTGATTATAGGATTTGCTGCGTTGCTCGTATCAAACTTCCTGCCAGTGAAGTTCTTCGGGTTCCTGGTTGTTGTATCAATCAGCGCTTGTCTTGTCGGGGCGTTGATACTGATACCAGCAATGTGTATCGTATTTAAACCGAAATTTCTTGAACCTAAACTTCGATAAATAGAAGTTCAGAGTGCGCGCTTCAGCGCGTTGAGTTATAGTCTGTATTACAAGTCCTTTACGCGCTGAAGCGCGCACTCTGAACTCATTCATTAAATACAAAGGAAAAACAATGAAAACATTAAATAACCTCACAATCATATTAATCGTTCTCTTCATCGGCGCTAATTTCTCGTCAGGTGAAGAATTCACCGCCAAGCAGATTGTAGACAAATCATACAACGCTACTAAACTGGCGGGATCGGAAGCTACGTCTACGATGACCATCATTGACAAAAAAGGCAGGGAACGTGTCCGTAAGATCGCTCAAGTAACCAAACTTTACGACAACGGCGACACTGAAAAGAAACTGATTCGCTTTCTCGCGCCTGCCGACGTTAAAGGGACAGGAATGCTCACCTTCGATTATGAAGTGAAGGACGACGACATCTGGCTTTATATGCCCGCCCTTCGCAAAACCCGCCGTATCGTCAGCAGTGAGAAGGCAAAGAGCTTTATGGGCAGCGAGTTTTCCTACGCTGATATGACGCCGCCTAATCTGGACGAATTCAGTTTTAAGCTCCTTGGCGAACCGGAAGTAAACGGGACGCTCTGCTGGCAGATTGAGATGACTCCGAATGACGACGACATTGCTGATGAAAACGGATTCTCGAAGAAGATCTCATTCATTGGAAAAGAGGATTATATAATCAGAAAGGCAGTCTATTACGATCTGGATGAATCGTTGTTGAAGGAACTTACGGTGAAAGAAATAATGTTGTTGGACGCTAAAAACAAGAAGTATCGTCCGATTGAAATGGAGATGGTCAATGTACAGAATGATCGACGGTCTATTCTGAAAATTGATAAAATTCTGTTCAATCCGAATGTGAAGGATGAGTTTTTTACTACGAGGTATTTGGAAAGGGAGTAAAACAGTATTGAAGAAATTGTTTGATTGTTAATGCTGTATTGTTGTATTGTTAACAATATAGCAATACAACAGCACAGCAATCAAACAATTCGGTGTTGTCGGGTGTCCTCACCAAGGTATATTAAGCTTAAAACCATAATCTTCAGGTCCCGATAATAATATCAATTCTGCCTTTAGTTCTTCTACCACCATTAACGCGGCAGAAAGCGCAAAACCTGTTGCCCGATTTATGAAGTTTGAATAATAGTATTCATCATCTCTGGCCTTAAGTATCATTTCAATTTCCCAGTATTCATCGCTGCCGGAGGCTGAAAGGTGCAATTTAGCTACTGTTTTTTCAACAGGTATAAATACTTCAAGGAGTTGCATCAGGAGGTAGTCAAATAAACTGGCATCGTAGGAAATCACTTTATCGGTCACATTGAGTTCCGACACAACCCGTATTCCTCGATCTTCACAGCGCCTTTGCAGCGTAGATATTGCATTCTTGAGCGCCGTTTCTGGGCAAATATCTGATACTTCACCCTTTGCCCTGGATGTAAAACTGCCAGCTTGGTTGAGAGTGGATAATATTTGGTTAATCTGATCGATAACTTGTTCCATTCGTTTATTAAGGTCATCAGGGGTAAGTGTATTGCTTTTGATCATTACAAGTTGAGATTGTGCGGAAATGATTGCCAGATTATTACGAATTTCGTGCATTATAAATCCCGAACTCATCCCTAACGCCGCTAAACGTGCAAGTTTCTTATAGAATCCATCTAAACCATCAGGTAACGAAGATGGCAATTCCAATCGACGTTCTATATTTTCATTCATATTTGTTTCCTTTTTGAGTTTGCAGGTTTGGAAAATAAGGGGACAGTATACCTGTTTTTCTATGGACTATCGTTATTTCAAAGAGTATTTATAAAAATAGGTATACTGTCCCCTTATTTTCGTATTTAAACGTCTGCACGAAACCGTACGCTGCCTTCCCAAATACAATCCTGCTGAAGTGGGCAATTATTACAATGCGGATTGCGCGCAGTACAGCGCGTTTTGCCGAATTCAAGAAGATTTAAATGGAACGTTGGCGCTTTACCGTTGGGTATGAAAGGACGAATGAGATAAAAGACCTTTTCAGCGGTTGTCTTAGGGCTTACCCAACCTAATCTATGTGCAATGCGGTGAACGTGTGTATCCACAGGGCAAATGTCTCGATCTAAGGCGAAAGCCAGTACAACAGCGGCTGTTTTTACACCAATTCCCTTTTGAGTGGTCAGAAGCTCGATTACCTCATCATCTTTCATAGATTTGAGTGGCTGAAGCGTCAATCCTCCGAATGTATTATTAATCCAGCGCAAAACCCCTTGCATTCTACGTGACTTTTGTACTGCTAATCCTGCGGGACGTATTGCTTCTTCAATGAGTGCAACGTCTGCTTTCAATACATCCTGCCAAGAGGGAAAACTGGCTCTGAGTCTTTGATAGCCTTTATCACGGTTGCGGTCATTGGTGTTCTGGGACAGGATTGTTACTATAAGCTCATCCAGCGGATCCTTCTTTTTCCAAGTGGGAATACCAAATTCCTTTTCCAACGTGTGTATAGCGCGGAGGATTTTATCTTTTGTTTCTGATTCGATAATACTGTTTATATAAAGAGTATCAAGTGGCAAGTACCAAGTGTGAAAGCAGGGTGCTTTGTGTTTGATTGAAAACCCCCTTTTTCTGGATATTAATCCCTTTTTGTCATTCCCGCGAAGGCGGGAATCCAGATAATCTGTTGTTTCTCCTGGATTCCCGCCTTCGCGGGAATGACAAAAAGGGGGGCTTTTCGGTCAGACACTACTTGTTACTTGCTATTTGTTATTTGTTTTCCAAGATTGACGCAATTTATCAATATCAACCGGAACAGCGCCGACTTCGGCTATTACAATGCTGGCTGCACTGTTCGCCAGATTAGCTGCCGTAACGATGTCTGCACCGCCGGCGAGAGCAGTCATAATTGTAGCAATAACCGTATCACCGGCTCCGGAAACATCGTGGACGCGATGCGCCTGGGTCTGTATTAACTGGACTTCACCGTTGGTAAACAATGCCATTCCCTCTTTACCGCGAGTTACAAGCAGGTGCTTCACTTCCAATTTTTGTTGGACTTTTTTACCTGCATCGATCAAGTCATCTTCCTTAGCAAGTGAATGACCGACCGCATCCTCAAGTTCACGTAAATTAGGCTTGAAAAGAGTCGCACCTCTATAATCCCAGAAGTTGTCTCGCTTCGGATCAACGCCGACCGGAATTCCAGCAGAACAGCACGAACTAATGATCTCTTGAATAAATGAAGGTGTTAGTACACCTTTGTTGTAATCCTCTAAAATAACTACATCAATTTTATCTTTTACTTCTTGAAATCGCAACAAGAGTTCATTATGGATTTTCTTTTCAAACGGCTCAATCATTTCTCTGTCAATCCTGACAATATGTTGGCTGCCTGCTATTATGCGAGTTTTAACGGTTGTCGGTATTTTCGGTGTTGTTACGATGCCGTTGGTAATAAAACCGTTTTTCTGCAACAACTTAAGAAGATGTTTTCCATCAGCGCCCTCTCCCGCTACGCCGAATAACAGGACTTTCGCACCCAATGCGCCTACATTGGCAGCTACATTGGCGGCGCCGCCCAGATTGGATGATTCGCCGCTTAGCCGAACCACCGGTACCGGAGCTTCAGGAGATATTCTATTTACGTCTCCCCAAATATAACGATCAAGCATCAGGTCGCCTACAACGGCAACGCGAGCTTGCTGCATACGGGAGATGATTTGATCTATTTTTGTTTTATTTTGTTTTGGCATTTGATTACTTTCACCAGTATTAACAATGATATACAGGATATTCAGGATAAGAAAAATAGCAATTTCCCCGGTTTCGGAGAAGCCGGGCTACGCGATTATCATCATATCTCCAGAATCTCAGCAAACAATCTAAAGCTCAGCGAGTTCTTCTTCGATGTATCAAACTCGGTCATCTTAAAGAGTTCCCAACCATGCGAAGACTTCCGATACGAAACAGTCATCGATCTTTTGAGAACCGTTGTTCCGGACTGTCCATCAAATTGCTCTTGCACAACATCGGGTTTAATGAATTCTGTCTTATCCTTTAGACCAACGAGGTCCGACACTATCCAATTCTCGAACATTTGGTTTGGAACAGCTATAATAAGCTCCGCTTTGATCTTCGCTTCAGTTAAACGTCTGTTAAACACCCGGAGTAAATTCCGGGCGAATCGTTCCGGAGATATTGGACGACTTTCGAGATCAATAACACATAGAAAAGTATTGAATATATCCTTCCAACCAAGTTGTATGATTGGGAAGGCGTGACTTGCATAACCTTCGGGTGATACATCCTTACCGTTGCAATCTACTTTCCGCAGATTAGGTTGAATACTATACTCCTTCCGGAATTTCTCACGGAAAGCTCGAATTTCCGTAATGCCATCGACTAGGAAAAGGCAGCGGGATATATCTTTCATTCCGGTGTGCCCCCCAAAGCCCCGGTGACGTAATGATATCCACACCCAAAGCCGGTATCGGAAATGGTTTTATCGACTTGCTTTGCGTTGCGGAGTCTTGTTCCGTTCGTCAACCCATCCTTGTTGGAGCAGATTATGAGTTCCGATGGGTAGATAGCGTTCAGCAGCGTCTCAGAGTGAGTTGTCAGAATACAAACAGAAGACTTAAAAAAGGATCGGAGGTACTCAACCAAGTTCTGACAAGCTCACGGATGTAAGTAGTTCTCCGGCTCCTCAATGACAATAGTGGCGTGTTGTCGAGCATGGATTGCAGTTAACAGCGCTATAGTCTTGATCGTCCCATCGGAAAGACTGGATGCGGGACAAGTTATTCCCTTATGGTCGATAATACTAAATGTACGCATAAGTTTTTGATTGTCAGTCTCGGGTATGATCTTGCTGTAGCGAGGACAAATCTGTGACAAGAAATCATTAATTTCGATAAAAACGTCTTTGTTGTTATTCTCAAGTTTTGCAAGAGCATTAGATAAATAACGACCGTTCTCAAGTATATATGATGGCGCTGAGAAATCGCTGGGTTTCTTTGCAATACGAGGATTGATATTAAATAGTTGAATGTTAGCTATGTCTTCTCGAATAGGAGGCACATAGTATAAAAAAAGATTGAGCAATATACCGAAAAACGACTCGGTCATTGAAAGTGAATATTTTATTTTTCCATTTTTCCAAGCACTTAAAAAATTGGGTTCAAGCTCCTCTTTGTTAGATACTTTTACTTCAAAGAATTTATTATTACTACGTTTGGCTTTAAGTAGTATCCGAAAGCGATTTGTGTTTGCAAGATAATAAATAATAAGCGATTCTTGAGTTATCGATAGCGTTTCAGTCAACTCCAGCGTACATTTGTATTCGTATTTTATCGACTTTCTATTCTGTTCTTCCACTTCGACATCCAGAGAACCAGTACATCCGAGCGTTATCTTCTTTGGTGGTATTCTATCTTCCACTTTACATCTCGTAAAAGTGGATTGCGCTCCTCCGATTGATAAAATATAATCGGAAACTTCGTTTTTAACAATAGCGGATATCAGTCCAATAGCTTGGCACACCGTTGTTTTACCGCTTCCGTTTGGTCCAATAAGGACATTGAGACCCGGTTTGAAATCAGTTTCAAAATTCATTAACGACTTGAATCCTGAAGCTTTTAACTGTAGCAGCATTGAGGTTTCCTCACTGGTATGTTGCCTTTTTATTCATGGAATAAAATATAACCAATTTTTATAATATGTCAAGTGTCATCCCCGACTTTGAAGAAGCCGGTCTACGTTCACTCTTCCACCACCTCGCGAACCTCCGCCGACAGTTGCTTAACGAGCATAGGATTAACTTCCACTAAACGCATAATATCTGCCAAATCCTTCTGTCGCTTGCTTTTGAGTCGTGATTTGTCCAGATAAGCCCAAACCTTTCCTTGCAGGACGTCCTTCGCAGACGCCACCATCATTTGGTAGCCAAGTACTTGACACACAACGGATCTAGCGATGAATTTCTGATACCTGGGGTCGGTTTGAAGCTGGATTCGCAAGTCGGACTTCGGACTGTTGAAATTGAGGCTATGTTCAAACTCCTTGACATGCAGCCCTTTCTCTTGTGCCGCCTTACTAATCTTATCAATATCAACAGTAGTTACAACAATGTCGAGATCAAGGTTTACTACCGGTTCCGCATAAGCATTGACCGCGACCCCCCCAATAACGCAATATTCCGAACCGGTATCGGTAATTATATCAAGTAACAGTTGAAGAATATCCACCTCGCCATTCGCGACTGTGTTCATGAATGTTTTACTTGTCATTTCTTCTCTTTTTCTTTCTAAATAGGGCGTCCGGAAACCGTCAGGCGAACCACCTGTAGGGGAAAGACAGTCTAATGAACCGGAGTGCTGAAGCTTGCTTCGGCATACGCAAGCAAGCTTCAGCACTCCGGTTCATAAAGCAGGTTATTCCCTCGCAGCCTCTTCATATTCCTCCAACAAAGTCTCCATAAGTTCTTTAACAGACACAATTTCATCAGCGAGATATGCATTCGCACCTGCGAAGGCAAATCCTTTACCAAGCCTTCCTTTCTTGGCATTTGTCAATGCTAAAGCTATGCAGTATGGCGCTTTCTCATAATCACATGTTTTCAAACATTTCCACGGACACATAAACGGTTTTTTAATCCCATCAGAAACATCTTCAAGGAATTGATTTCTTATCGCTCGCCCTGGTAATCCTACAGGACTGTCAATTATAACCAGATCATCTTTTTTGCAATTTACATAAGCCTCTTTGAATTTAATAGAAGCATCGCACTCGTGAGTTGCAACAAATCTGGTTGCCATTTGCACTCCCTGAGCTCCTAATTGTAGAAATTTATAAATATCCGCTCCCGTATAAATGCCGCCTGCTACAATCACCGGAATATCTTTATCAAATTGACTCTCGAAGAGTTCTATTACAGAAATAACTTCCGTCAGTATCCTTTCCAGAGTATAATCAGGATTATCAATCTGTTCTCTCTTAAAACCGAGATGACCACCAGCGAGAGGACCCTCGACAACCACCGCATCAGGAATATGTTCATAAGCTTTCGCCCAATAATTAAATACGATTTTGGCGGCTCTCGCTGAAGATACTATAGGGACAACCTTAGTTGAAATCTTTTTCAATCTTTCCATTGGTATCTTTTTTGGTGTCCTTAACGGAAGTCCCGCGCCAAGGAAAACTATGTCAGCACCTTCATCCATGGCAACCAACATAAGGTCATCATAATCTGAAGAAGCCACCATTATATTTACGCCAATAATCCCATCTGTCATTTCCTTTGCTTTTCTTATCTCTTTTCCAAGGGCTCTAATGTTTGCACCACTGAAATTTTTACTGAAATCAGACTCAAGCATACCGATGCCAGCGGAGCCGATGACTCCTATACCACCCTCACTCGCAACGGCTGAAGCTAATCCTGACAGAGAGATTCCAACGCTCATTCCTCCTTGAATGATCGGTATTTTAGTCTCAAGTGCGCCAATCTTTAACTTTGGCATTTTACTCGAATTCACAAACGATTTCCTCTACTAAATTGTTTCATAGTACTCTTGGATATCTGAATTGTCCCCAGATTTCTCTGTCAGCAGTAATAATTAACGCTCAGTGCTCGGTATTATCGTTGATGGTTGAAAAACTGCAATCCATTCTGCTGAGTACAAACCATAAGAGTTAACGGTTGTTGTGTGTCTGACCGAAGTCCAGATCAACCTTCCACCGGCAAGTGAAAAGTTGGGACGACCATCAAAATCGGGATTAAAAGTTATCTGCCTGAGTCTTGTGCCATCGATTCCTATCTCAAACAGATTAAAATCGCTGACGATACTATTCTCACCGTCAATTATACCGCTGTAATTTGATTGAAAGACAACATTTCCACTCAGAAGATGTATGCACGGGGATAATGAAGTTGCGCCTAATTCAGTTATCTTTCTTCTATTTGTTCCATCAACGTTGATAACCTCCAGTTCAAATGGCATAAACGGCACCTTTCCTGAATTAATCACATCCTTGCAATATGCTTTTTCTTCCTTTGACTGTGGGTTATAACTGCTGAATATAATCCGCATACCATCCGGTGAGAAGCACGGTTGGCATTCAATCCCGACACTTTTAATCAATGGTGTTTGATTGGTTCCATCAAAGTTCATTGTGAAGAGGTTTATATCCCCAATCCGGGCGGATGTAAACACAATAGTCTGCCCATCCGGTGAGACTGATGGCTCGCTGTCATAGCCCGGTGTATCCGTCAGACGGATACTTTTACCTCCTTCAGTATTTGCCATATATAAATCTTGTTCGTCCAGAATACATAATAGTTTAGCGCTTTTATCCTTGCCGCTGAGAGTGGCTGGATCGACAGTTATATTCTCACTGTAGACTATTAAATTTGTTCCCGGAACAAAGACCGGGTTTATGGCTCTACCTATCCCGGATGAGATCATCAGAGGAACACCGCCAATAGCAGGCATAACCCAAACTTGATCTTCTCCGGTTTCATCTTCAGGCGGTGCCTGCCAGCATATCCAGCTTTCATCAGGACTTAGGCTTCCATTCTTGAATTCACCGTCAGGAACAAGCCGTTTTGCATTATTAAGATATTGTACTTCACCAGGGAGCAACTCGACTTCCTGTGAAATTTGAGTGCTTGTACTGGTAGTCGGAAATACTGTCTGAGCGCCAGTACTGGTAGTCAGAAATACTGACAGTAGGATAATTGGTGTTAGGTGCATTTTTTACTCGATTTTATTACGTGCTGTCAACGTGCTGTCAACCCGTCGTGGTTGACAGAATTACAGGAAACACTGTTGTCAGAGACGGCGCCCTGACAGCGAAGAAAACATCCCGAAGTATCGGGATGACTCAAAATTTAATCATTCATATCTAAGCGCCGTAATCGGATCCAATTTCGCCGCTCTTCGCGCCGGCAGCCATCCGAAGATGACACCGACTCCGACCGAAACCCCGACTGCTACCAGAATCGCCCACCAGGAGACCGCTGTTTCCCAACCAGCAAACATCGTTATCACGTGTGCCAGCATTACGCCCAGTATCACACCCACTATACCACCGGATAATGACAGCAGAACCGCTTCCGTTAAGAACTGCCGAGCGATGTCGGATTGACGGGCTCCTACGGCGCGCCTGATGCCGATCTCCCGCGTCCTCTCCAATACAGATGCCAGCATTATATTCATTATTCCGATACCACCGACTATGAGGGAAATAGAAGCGATTGTTCCCATCACGATATTGAATATTCTTTGTGTCGCCTGATGTTGCCTGAGTAACTCTTCCGGTATAATCACTCTGAAATCATTTACTTCACGATGACGTCTGTGAATTATATTTTCTATCAAACGTGCGTATTTACCTAAGAGTGAGGGCTCTGCTACCTTAACGACAATCCTGGTCAGTTCGCTGTTACCGGTGATTATGGGCTCGCGTTTTAAGATGGTTTGCAACGGAACATAAACATCCATATTTTCATCGCGCAGATCCACACCTTCGATTTTACCTCCGCCGACAGCGCGACGGGAAACTACGCCGACCACAGTTAATACATATTTGTAAACGCGGATTTCTTTGTTAAGAGGATTCTCAAGCGGGAACAACTCCCGCGCAGCGCCCCAACCAAGTACGCAGACTCGTTGATAATTGTCTTCGTCATTCCAGTTAAGTCTTCGTCCGGATTTTAGTTTCAGATTGTAAAGGTTAAAAAGGTTCGGCGGCGCTGCGACAATGTTCAGTTCAGCACGCTTATCGGCTGCTGAAACTTTCCTTTCAATGATCTTAATCGGTACTACAGCGATAGCATCTTCTATAATTCCCTGGATAGCATCGGCATCTTTCATCGTCAATCCATAAGGATTCTTATCCAGAGAAGCCGTATGTTCTTCACCCTCTTCAGGACGGCTTTCGTCTATAAGGATATTCGACGCACCCATCAGTTCGATCTGCTTCAGAGCCTCACGGCGAGCGCCTTCCCCGATGGACGCCATTCCGATAACGGCAGCTACACCAAAGATTACTCCAAGTGTTGTTAAAACGCTACGGAGTTTATGCGATATCAGACCATCCCATGCGCTGTGGATTAACTCGATATTGATCATTATACTGTCTTATGCACCGATTTTGTGGTAACTCCTTCTGTCGGACAGGTTTCCAATAATAAGATTACAGAGAGGAAACAATTTGAGACGAATATTAAAGTTATCGCTTAAAACCATACTTTGTCAATAGGTATGGATGTATGATGCAGTAAATCACAAATAACCGATAAGGTTCGCAACACAGAGCTTAGTTCCCAACTCCAACTGTCAACCCTTTAAACCTCGTTGGCGCTGCTCCGTGCGACATCTCGGCTCGCTGTCCGGGCTGTCCCTTGCCGCAGTTGTGAACACCCCACAGCGTCCAGTGTTTTTCGTTGCATATAGCGTCGCAGCTTCCCCAGAACTCCGGCGTGATGCCCTGGTAGTTGGCGTTCTTCAGGAGCTGTCCTTTCTTGCCACCCTTGATCTCCCAGGCAGCTTCAACGCCAAATTGGAAGTTGAGCCGCCACTGGTCGATTGACCAACTGCGGTTCGTCTCCATAAAGATACCGCCTTCGGTGTCAGCCATCAGGTCGTCCAAATCCCACTTGCCCGGCATTAAGGAAAGGTTGGTGATACGGACAATCGGGATATTTCCCCAGCCATCAGCACGGTTATTGCCGCTGGAACGTTCTGCATCAATCGTGTGCGCGAGTTCGCGGCTGAATTGGTAACCGCTGAACTGTCCTTTCTTTACAATATGCCACCTCTGCGCACGGACGCCATCGTCATCCCATCCAATAGTTGCAAGTCCTCCCGGAGCAGTCGTGTCCGCAACAAGATTGACAATATCTGATCCGTATCTGAAGTTGTTCAATTTCTCAGTTGTGGCGAAGCTCATACCGGCGTAGTTCGCTTCCATTCCGAGTACGCGGTCGAGTTCGGTGGCGTGTCCGACTGATTCGTGGATCTGCAATCCTAACTGTGAGCCGTCGATGATGGTATCGCGTTTGCCGGATGGGCATGTGGGCGCGGTTAACAACTCAACAGCCTCCTCACGCACCCGTTCTGCGTTTTCAATTAGATGCAATCCTCGGATTAATTCGTATCCAAGGCTCATATATTGACCGCGGAATGAGTTCGGGTAGCTGCGTACCTGTACTTCCTCATTGCCGACTGCCGTGGCTGCATAACCGGCGCCGCTACGGATCAGAAGCTGGTCGATGAAGCTGCCTTCGCTGGTCGCCATCCATTGATGTTCGCGCTGGAAAGCGAGCGTCCCGCTGGCGGTTTTGATACGCTTGTCAGCGCGCAGGATGCGGTCTATCTCGAAGAGCAGAGCCAGTTTTTCTTCCAACGGTACCCCAAACGGATCCTCTACTATCGGCGTCTGCCACCGTTCGTCCCAAACCGGCTCAGGCGCCAGTCGGACATCGTCCTTTTTAAGCGTTGCCGAAGCCTTGGCGATGGCGACGGCTTCCGCAGCGATCTTGTCGATAGAATCGGTTGTAACATCCGGCGCACAGGCATATCCCCAAGCGCCGTCAACGATAACTCTAACGCCGAAGCCGAGGTCTTCAGATATGTCAAGCTCCGAAACTTTGCCATTCTGCACCGTGATCTCTTCAATATTAGTAAAGATTATCCGGCAGTCGGCGTAACTTGCACCTTTTATCTTAGCGGTCTCAACCGCTCGTTCTGCGAGTTGTCTCATTTATTGTCCTTTTTATGTTTTGAAATTTTGTTCGTTTTGTGTTATTACCGCGGAGCGGAAAACCTGAATGAAACCAATTAATACCGCGAATTACAAGTAATTCGAGTACCTGACGTACATCACACTTGATGGTTTCCCTGATGTGCTATAATGCTATATATGATGATTAATCCTCAGTTTAGCTCCGCTTCCGACCAATCGGAAATGTCTCGTGCTACATGGATTACAGCAACGATGTATATGGATTGCTCTGTCACTCTATACATCAACCGATAGTCATATACAAAAACTTCCCGGATATCATCCCTTCCGTATTCTGGAACAACGCGTGAACTAAACGGGAATTCTGTAAGACTTTGTGCAACTTCGTGAATACGATCCACTGTTCGCTTTGCATAATATTCAGAGTCGCGTGAGATAAACCTCGATATTTCGTTAACGTCAACGATAGCAGTCGAGGTCCAGATTATTTTTCGCGCCATCTGGATGTAAGTATTTTTGCTTCTTCCTGACTGACGACTCGACCTTCCTCAATGTCCCTCAAACCGCGTTCTATCTTTGTGCGGACATAAAGGCGATACATTATGTCATCGAAGGTCGCATCATCCGATAGGTCACGAATGATTTCAGTTGCTGCTTCTTTGGGTGTGATCATGTTGTATCCTGATTGTTGATTGTTGATTGTGCTGTCATTCCGGACTTGATCCGGAATCCAGTTTTCTTTTCATTCTATAATCCATTTTTTCATCATCTCTTCGACTTCCTCCTGTTCGATCAGATTACCTTCATTAACATCTTTCATTGCGCGTTCAATTTTGGCGCGAACATAGAGGTGATACATAATGTCATCGTATGTCGCATTATCCGGCAGGTCGTGTATGATTTCAGCAGCAGCCTCTTTTGGAGTATTCATGTTTAATCCTGATTGTCGATTGTGCTGTCATTCCCGACCTGATCGGGAATCCAGAATACATACCAAGCAACAATATCATACCCATGGAACATTCTCAACCTGCCCATGATTCCCTGCTGTTATTCGATTTGAATATTGCCCTTTATAATTACAAAGATTCAGAAATATAAGGTCTAAATACCATTGTGTAAGGTTCCATGCCTCGAAAGGGACCTTCCAGTTTGTAGGAACTCTATTAGTTGGATGAACAAGAGAATTCCTTACTTCTGTAATTAATGTTGGTCCATCACCACCGAACAGATTATTAATACTTGTTAATTCTGATGGAATAACAGTATCAATATTAAGCTCATGTAAAAACGAATCAATCTTAAATTTCCCGCCATACTTTCTCTTAAGTGCTTGTTTATTGTTGTTAAGTAGATATGTATTCTTTAATATCTCTAATGCTGCATAGGCAAGTATTATACCAGCATCTTTTGAAGGTAATGTATTGCTTAGCAGATACCAGTAAATAGCTGATCTCATGGTTTCATGCCATTTGGTGTCGAACCATTTATTAACAAATCCCGGAAATACTTCATGCAAGTAATGACCATTGAATTTATCAAACCAATTAGGCGTGTATGTCCATCTTGAATCAATAGGTGTGTTGTATTTTTCCCATACTATATTATCTTTGTCATCAAGACCTGCGATCAAGACAGGTGGGCACCATCTCCCTGCTGCAAATGATATGAAGTAATGAATTATTTCAAGAACCTTTTCTGTTTCTTCAAAAGAAATTTTTTTGCTCTTGAGTTTCTCTAAGGTGCCAACATGTGTGATGGCATATCCACCATATTGTTTCAATTTGTCCTCAATTTCTTCATGATTTACGAGAGAATGGAAGTGAACTGTAAAATCTGAATACTCTAGACATACTCCACCTAGACGATATGAAATATTATCTTTTTTATATAGAATATTGTGTCCATCACTAATTGGAACACCTGGACACAAAAAGGAGGGAAAATTTAGCAAATTAAAGCGAATGCTATTAGCACTGTCTAATGTGTCCTCAATAAGCAAAATACTATATGGTTGAAATGTACATTGAAGGTTATTTTTATTGGAGTTTTGATTAAATTTTTTAGATATGAAGACCCCTTCAATATTTTTTCCCTCGATAATTACATCAGGCTCACTATTATCAGAAAAACGAGAAAAACATGATATAAGTTCAATGTTGTTAATACTAAATACAATTCTAATTCCTGGTGTTGGCAATAAATGATACTGGATATCCATCAGTACCTTTTCGGTGTGAGATTTATCAAACGAAACCTCACCTTCAATGCTTTTTAATAAAACTTCACCATTAACCTCAATATCATATATTGGGTTTGTGTATTCTCTAGCTGACATACTAACCACCTGAATTATTGATTTGATATACCGATCCGATCTTGCCCGCGCTGAAAAATCGAACCTTCACTTCTTTGGGCTGAACTGAGCTTCGATCTCTTCGATAGAAACAGTTCGTCTTTCCTGAATGTCTTTCAAACCCTCATCTATCTCGGCATGATAGATAATCTCCTGCAGGAGGTCGTCCAAATTCGCCTCGTCCGGCAGGGAAGTGATGGCTTTGATGGCTGTTTCTTTTAATTTAGTCATTGGCTGACTTATGTTTGTCTGATGTTTTGATTGTTGATTATGCTGTCATTCCTACTGAAACAGAAACCTAGTATACATTATCAGAGTTTGTTCTTATCAATATCATAACCAGCGGTTTTCAATTCATCTGCCAATTTGGATTTCCACCCTCCATCAACATCAAAATTTATCCAAACGACTCCAAGGATGTCCGTAGGCGGTTCAATCTCTCCTTTTTGAAGCACACACACTCGGCTTCGTCCAAGTCTACCAATAAAGTAACCTAATTCTAAAATAACATTTTGGCGAGCACGAGGTTTTAGATTTTTAGGGTCTGATTTTTTAGTTCCTAAATCATCCGGCGTGAGAATTATAACAGAGTATCCGACTTCTCCATGACTTTCAAGCTTCTCAATTAGCGTCTTACCACTACTGGATTTTTCGTGAAGAATGATTGCTGTGAGATCAAGACGTTCAACGCACCTTGCAACAGATTGCTTGCAACCTTCATCGTGACCGTGGACGATGAAAACTCTATTAGAGTACTTTATATTTGTGATACTCTTGGACTTACCAGTTGAAGTTGATGAATGTTCTGTTATCTCCAACTCTTCAATTATAACATCTAATTGATTGATCCACTTTTGCCTACCTCGCATCCATTCTCTCTTATCAGATTCTATATTTCTTGGAGGTGGTGGACCGAGGGAACCTAAGTGAAGTATACCACGAAAGAGATGAATATATTTAAAATCATTTAGATATTCGCTTTTATCACCGAAAACTTTCGTAACTATCATATTGGTTCTTCGCTTTATTGAATCAAGCTTATTATTATCATCAAATGCCAATTGCTCCATTTCATCTTTCAATGACTTGAATAATGATATTGAATTGTGATTATTCATTGACATTCGGCTTTTCCTTATATTCATTAACTATATCTAAAGTCGCTTCAATCCTCTTCACCACCTCTTCAAACTCCTCATCCGCTTCCTCCCCCTCAAGTTCCCAGCATTTTTCCACGAATTTACTATATTCCACCACCGTAATCCCGAACCCACCCATTAGATATTAGTGTGCTTAATGCCAATCTTATTTGATCCGGCACAAATCGCCTTTTTCTCTCATTCCAACTATACGTTTTCTCAATCGCTTTTTCAGCAGTTTTTGCATTTTCTTTTGACACAACCCAATGGACGGAAGATAGTAATTCTAAGCCAAAGGGAGTCTCGAAACCTTGAACTAATTCGGTTACTCGTTCGAATCTGTTTTGCGTTTCTGCGTTGTCCTCAAGGAAATTTTTAGCATCCTCTGTTGCACCCGGTACTATTGATATTTGTTTATCAGGAGAGTCACCACCATCGGCATATCCGGCAATCAAATGACCCTCAATGCTGTTAAGAACATGCCGTAAGTTCTCTGCGTACGGACCATAAAGAGCTTTCGAGAACTTCAGTCGTAACGGTTCCCCTGCTTCCTGCATAAAGTACATTAACTTATGAATTTCAAGAAGTGAAATGAACGGCTCCATCAAACCGGAAAGATAATGATGCATTAAACCTATCAGGGCAGCGCGACCAGGAGTCATTCCGGGCACATCTCGCGACTTAACCATTTCTGGAGCGCCCGACGGCTCATACAGCAATACATGAACTTCCGGTATTTCGCTCATAACGTTCTCTATACGCGAGCGCACATCTTCCCAATCCAGTCCACCAAGTCCGCATCCAAGAGGAGGGATTGCAATTGAGCTAATCCGGTGATTCTTGATTACCGATACTAAGTCTTTGAGACCCGATTCAATATCGGACATCCGACTATTTCCACGCCAATGACGTTTCGTTGGGAAGTTTAATATGTAATGCGGAAAAGTTACCAGTCCTGTCTTAAAGACAAACATTTGACCTGGCAGAATTTCTCCTCGCTTGCATGCATCTGCATATTCCTTGAAGTTATCGGTGAAAGCTTTACGGAACTGAAGAGCTATGCCCCTGCCCATTATGCCGACACAATTAACTGAGTTAACTAATGCCTCAACATCGGCAGTTAAGAGGTTACCTTTTTTTAGTTCTATCATTGGGTCACCACTCCGTTAAAAGTACCAAGCGGCTGATGTTGTAATGTTGTAATGTTGAAATTAAAAAGATTGTTAAATTGTTTCATTGCAGATGGTTTTAAACAATGAAATAATGGAACAATGAATCCATAATCACAACATTACAATATCACAACATTAAAAATCAATTTTCAGTTTTACTTGTCAAATGAAAATCATTCACTTTCATCACCGGCGCTATGCTGCCTCCGCCGCCCCAGAAGGTGCCGGTTTTGTATAGCTTGCTGGACATCGCTGCTACGTTTGACATGACGTGCAATACTGAATCTGTGAAGCGCATATTCTTCAGACCTTTGGTGACTTTGCCGTTTTCTATCATAAACAGCCCGTCGCGCGTCATTCCGGTCAATGTCATTGTCATCGGGTTCAGGATGTTGACGTAATGAAGGTTGGTGACGAGCAATCCCTTGTCTGTTGAGGCGATCATCTCCTCTATAGATGAATCACCGGGGGACAGAATGAGATTCCCTGGAAGCGGTCCGTAAGAGTCCGGCTGCGGGAGTGAATGTCCCGTTTGCTCAAGTCCGGTCATCTTTGCCGTCATTCGATTGTGCACCGTGCTCTTGAATACACCGTTTTCGATCAGCGTTACCTTTTGTTTGGGTAAACCTTCATAATCGAAGGGCATTCCGTTGGTGAGCGGATGGTAAACGTCGTCAACGATGGTGATGTTTTCACCGACGACCTTCTCACCGACCTTGCCGGAGAAGCAGCTTCTGTTCTCAGCGAAGGCTAATCCGTTGAGTGCTTCCCATCCAAGGAAGAGCAGGAATTCCGCTACGGCGGCGGGTTCAAATATGACCGTCCAGGCGCCGGGTTCGATCTCCGCGGGATTGCGTCCGTCTATCGCTTTTTTCGCAGCAATAGCGGCTATCTTATCAATATTTATAGTACTGATGTCGCTGTCGCCTTCTTCCGCCCAACCAGACGAATCAGGATACATCGCTGAGATGGAGAACTTGGCGTTGGAAGAGCGGTTGTGAGCCCATAAACCTTTGGAATTCGCCAGAGCGAAGGCGCTGCCGCCTGATGAAAAGATACCTGCGCCTCCCAGATCATCTTTTTTAAACATATCAACGGCGTTTTTTACTCCAGTGGCTCGAACTTCAGGCGTAGTCTCATGAGTGACAAGGTTGTATTTCTCTATCTTACGATACTCCTGCGGATCCGGCAGTGGGAACAGGTCAGAATCGCTTTCTGCAACATCTAATGCTGCCTTAGCCGTTTCCACACACCGCTTTATACCATCGTCAGCTATGTTGCCTGTCGAGGCTTTACCCATCTTGTTGTCCTTGATGAGTCGGATGGATATGCCTGCTCCGTGCGAAGAGACGTTCTGTGTGATTATGTTCTCGCTAAACCGTGTCAGCGCACTGTCTCCGGAAGAAACCATAACTTCAGTTTCGTATCCGGTCGAAAACGAGAGCGCTTTATCGGCAAGCGTCTTTAGTTCAGATTCATTTAGCATTTTATCCTCGTTAATGTTTATTTTTGGTTTAACATTGTATTATACAAAGAAATGTTGGTTTAGGCAATATCTGAAGGGAGGAGAGAGGTGGTTTTTTCAAGAGATTGCTTCGTTTCGCTTGTAAAACGGGTGAACCATTCTAATGACCCGGAGTGCGCAAGCTTGCTTGCGTGTGCTAATGTACCGGAGTGTACAAGCTTGCTTACGCATGCCGAAGCAGCTTCAGCACTCCGGTTTATGAAGTAGGATTGTTTGACCCGCTGTCGGAGCGTCGTTCCTCTAATCTGCTGTCAGGGCGCCGTCCTTGACAGTAACGCTTCCGAATGCTGTCAACCGCGGTGGGTTGACAGCGGGGGGAAATTGGGGATAGTAGTGATTGTGTCCCCTTAATTCTGTTACCTGACAAGATGCAGAATCTGCTCTTCATTAAATTCCGGTGATGACGAACCTACCATGCCTTCGCTCAATCTAAACAGATAACTCCCGGAAGGCAGCCCTTTGCCATTCCATATAAAGCTGTCGAATCCACCCTGATGCAGGTTATTCTCTCGGTAAACCAGACGTCCCTGGAGATCAAAAATGGTCACATTTACCCATGAAGGCGCGGGTAAGAAGTATCCTATAGTTACAGTCGAGTTGAAGGGATTGGGAAAGGCGGGGAACAATTTGAAGCTCTGTGGTGTGACTGTTTCATTCAACCAAATGAATGAATCGGTATTGTAACGACAAATCGTCAGGTCGTAAGTGTCGCCAACGTAGGCAATTCCATCCTCTACTTCCACAAACATGGCATTCCCGGGTGTATCCAGGAAACCCAATTCGATAGGCTGCCGCCTGGTTAAAAGATCGAATACCCTAAGACCACCCCGATAATCGCAGACATAGAGCAGAGAATCACTCACTGCGAGACTGTGTGCTCGATCCGTGGTTGCAGCAGTGGCAAGACGAAATATCTCCGTCGGATCTTCAACACCCAATACAACTATCCCATCGCCTCCATCGGCAATATATGCATTATTACCGGCAACAACTATATCATAGGCATAATTGAGACCTTCATAGTCACCCAGCAGCTCCGGTTCATCCGGATTGCTGATATCGGTAATTCTGAAAATATCATCCGTACCAAGGGAGTACAGCAGGTCTTCTTCTATATAAGCATCGCATATCAAAGTATCAACTATATCTGCGACATGTGAAGGTTCACCACGGTCCGAAATATCCCACAATGCTACTGCACTTTTATAATATGCTATATAGAGCAGATCATCAGATATTCTGAAATTTCCATAACGGTGAAAAATATCCTGGCGCCAAACGCCTTCAGGATGTTCCGGATCGTCGATATTCCAAGCCTGGAGCGAGGTAACACTGTCTTCCGGATTGAACGAAGTCAGGTAAAGCCAGCCGTCATCGGACGTGAGAGCGCTATAGGTATAGATAGAATCAATTTCGACAATGACTTCAGGATTGGTTGGATCTTCCGTATTCAGTATCAGAAGCCCTTCGTCATTACGCGGTACAATAAGGGTCGTATGGTATGCAGTTGGGAAGTAAACAGGTGGGGGCTTGTTATAGTTCGCTAATAGTTCAGGAGTTGATGGATCTGCTGCGTTATATACTACTAAACCGTCCCAACTACCGGCAACATAGGCATTATTTCCTGAGAATTCAGTATTATAAATCCAGTACTGTGTGGAATCATCGATACCTACAATTTCGAGTTCCCTTGGATCGGAATAGTCCACGAGCAGAAGACCATCTCTGCAGCAACCAACATAAGCAAAATTATCCCGAATTGTAACGCTGTTCATATAGCAGTCATCTATTTGTAATGAACTTATATGTTGGATATCGCCTGTGTCTTCAATATCCAGCAGTCTCAGTCCATTACCATCCTCCGCCAGGAAAAGGATGTCGTTGCTGACACACATATCTTCAACCCAGGTCCGATCCAGGAAGTATTCACTCAGTACTTCAATATTATCAGTGTCGCGCATATCGACAATTCTAAGAATACCCTCATACCAATCCGCGACATAGACCAGAGTATCATGAGCAAGGACGCAAAATGGCATTAATGGCGGAGTGAAGTAAGCGAGATATTGGGGCTCACCGGGTTCGCTGATGTCATATATTTTCAGTCCACGACCCCACACACAAAGATACAACCTGTTTTCATGAACCTGCATACCTGCGAAGAGGTAGTCGGGATGGCTGAAGTTGAAAACCTGACTGATATTCCCCGGATCTCGCGCGTCGAATACGAACATCCCCAGAGAGAATTCCGCAAGGTAAACATAACCATCCTTGACAGCGATTCTTTCGGAATATCCTTCACATGGAGCGCGACCAAGCAGAGTCGGTTCTTCCGGATTAGAAATATCCAAAACTTCAAATCCATAACCGGTTACGGCGTAGAGTCGATCACCTTCTATGGCAATCTCGGTGTAGCATCCGGTTTGGAGTATCTCAGAGAGTGGCTCAACATTTTCGTAATGCTGGGAATATGAGGGAAAATTCACAATGAAAAGCAGGCAGATAGAAACAGCTAAACGAATTATGGTAGTTCCTTGTATGTTAAGTTAAACTATCAATACTTGTCTCATCTGTTTAATTATAAGTATATAGCATTACTTTGTTAAGTATCAATATTGGTTTTTATAATTGTTTGAAACATTAAAAGTTCCGCGTAGGGGCCGATTTATCGAGCCCTTTTGCATAAGTAGAAGGGGCTCAATAAATTGGCCCCTACG
>JAVCDD010000225.1 GCA_030765125.1 Candidatus Hatepunaea meridiana | reverse complement strand
TATACCATTGTCAAGTGTTACAGCAACACGATAGATAATTTTCAAAGAAACATAGTAGTGCACACATATTCTTCATATGATGCTAATTATTATAGACTTAAATGAAATTCTGGGGGAAGATGCGCTTAAACAAGCATTTCGCCCCCTCAATTCCCATCCAAAACCCAAAATGATGAAAATAGTGAAAATAAAGAAAATATCCGGTATGTACGAAATTTTTGTATATATATAATATGTTTGTATATTATATAATCTTTATAATCATTAGGTATTGACTATTGCATATAAACATCGACAGGATTAAGTCATTATTTTCTTCATTTTCACTATCAGGCAGCTAATGGATTATAAAGTAAATAGTTCACACATTTACAGTTTCTTCCTCATTCTCAACTTGATTGGGAATCCAGAGAATTCAAGGGCGTACTGGATTCCCAATCAAGTTGGGAATGAGGAAAATAATAACATTGAGGAAATTAATAATAATGAGGAAATTACGAACTGGGAAATGTTAGTTGTTACCATTACTTTGTTAAGTGCGAATTTCGCGTAGGGGCCAATTTATTGAGCCCTTCTACTTATGCAAAAGGGCTCGATAAATCGGCCCCTACGCGGAACTTTTAATGTTTCAAACAATTATAAAAACCAATATTGATACTTAACAAAGTAATGTTAAGAAACACAAAATAACCCGCTGTTATAGCGGGTTATTTTTCTTTATCCGGTTATGCTTTTAGCTCAGCAAGGGTAATTGTAATTCTTTGAATACAACGATCTAACAATTTATCGAAGATCGTACCAAGTTTCCACCTTCGATTGAAGCGAAATTCAAATTCGTCAAGGTATCTCGATAGATATTTGTCCGAATTACTCGATCTTCGACTTACTTTCTCCCATAACCTTGACAACAAACGTACTTCTCTTAACAATAGAAGTTCCATCTGCCTGTTTCATAACACACTCAAGTGTGTGTTCACCGAGGTCGAGGTCGGTATCGGGGAAGAATTTTATGGCTGACTCGTATTTTTTACATTTAACCGTTATATCGCTTCCATCCAGGATGAGTTTCATAGATTTAATCCTGTCGCGCATATCGCCTACGGCGAAACCTGCAAGCAAGGGTCGAAAGTCATAGATGGTAAATTTATCCGACGGGTGGATAACCAGTTTTTCAGGGATGGGCGCACCTTTTGCAAGCTTGAAGGACGACTGGATGGTATCGGGTTTATGACCCTTTAACTTATACTCCAGATTGACCTTGTATGATCCTTTGCCATGACCAATCGCAGAGAGATATCCGGAAGCGGTCTTGCCGTCATCTGAGATCTCTAATTTGAACCATTCGCTCATTTCCTTTTTCTTAGTATGGAAGAATCGAGCACGCGCCTTTTTCAGCCGATTGTCCCTCCGACATGTAACCTCCACCTTGACCTGTTTTTCATCTTTCTCCGGTGTAGATTTGACCGTTACCGGCATAAATATGGATTTGAACTCCCACTCTGCACAGTCCGCTAATCCTGTGCAGGTTTCTGCTTCAACTCGAACCTTATAGTCATGATCCTTCAGAGCAGAATCAAGTCTCATTTCGAAACTCTGGGCATCGACAACAGCCCTGTCAGTAAGGTTCACGTCGTCGATGAAAATCCGTACTGTCGATGGATCGACGCAGAAGGTGGAATCGAACCTTCCCTTCACAATCACATCGTCCATTGGTACACGCCCAGTTGGTTCAACATCCGTTATGAAGGCAGGCTGGTAATCGAAGGAAATGCTAATATCAGTTAGGGCATAATTAGTTTTCTTCCTGGCATCTTCCATCTCAAACGCCAGGAATCTACCGGGAGGCTGTTCAGCAGGTGCAGGTTGCTTATCGTTAAGTTCCTTGCGTTCCGTCACCTTCCAGCCCTGGCAATAAATCCAGAATACACCAGAGGGCGGCTCGCTTACTACGATTTCTTCATCAGCTTCGGGTGTGGTGGATTTGGTCAGCTCTTCGCCCATACCGTCCAGTTTTCTATTCCGGTTTTTATCATGGAACAGGAACAAATCGAGGTCGAAATCCGGGTCTTCACTAATTGTGGCGATACTGAGGAACCTCTCGTCTCCTTTCACCGTGAATGGACCAAGTATCCACGATGATTTCGGCAAAGGTGAATCGGGATTATCCTGATAGATAATCTGGTTTTTGAATTCCCTTGTCGGTTTCAGAGTCACTTCGATAGTTTTGCTCTGAGATGCATTTCCCTCGCTATCTTCAATTTGGAACACCACAGGATATTCACCAGGAGGTACAGGTTTTCCCTCTCCAGTGTTCCAGGTAAAGTGAAAAGTACCTTGTTCACGGATGAGGGATTTAGTGATGTCCATCCAGGCAGCGCCGCCATCTTTGGAGAATTTCAGAGAGGCGATGTGGAGGTTGTCCGAAACTTTCCCTGAGAAGGAGATCTTTTCTCCTGTATAACCACTCTCATCCGCAGAAACAAGCTGGATTTCAGGTTTGGCTTGGGACACAGTGGCGGTGACGGTGGTGGCGAAACGGACGTGCGTGAACCTGTTTTGGTTATAGAACAGGTTTACTCTTTTATCATTCTGCGCGAAGGGAGCCGACATCGAGGTGTTGACCATGCGATATGCTTCATCCAACTGACGAATCTCTTTGAAGCGTTCAAATTCTGCCTGGCTGAATTGTGTGAACGCTAATCCATGATGCTTGCGGTTCAGGTAGGGAGCCCAACGCGTACCGGAATACTTGGTTTTCTTCCTGAATTCTGATATTTTCTTACGTTCGCGCCTCGCGGTTGCCAGGTTCCGCGGACGCTGCACTTCTTCGATAATTTCAGTTTCAATCTCCATGTATCCCGTTTCACTCTCTTTATCAATCTCACTGAACGTATTCTTCCACTGTATGGTCGGAGCATTTACTTTACCGGGAAGTACATACTTGAGAGAGTATGTCCGGTTCTCCTTGACGGGCAGGTGTGAAGTACCGGTGATTCCCTGCTGGGTGATGATATCGAACATACATTTCTTTTGAGGTTGTCCCAGTTCGAAGAAACAATACCCCTCCGGATCAGTATATCCCCAGATCGATGTTCTCCAGTAGTCGCGACAGTCGCTCCTGACGATAATAGCAGCGCCTTCGACAGGATAACCTTCAGCATCCACGACTTGAATCGTGACCTGGGCGGTTTCGGTGTATCCTTTTCCCGAAGCAGTGGAGTTGCATCCTGCCGGTTGGTCAATAGCAGCAGTTCGTGCTTGTAAGAGGTCGTCCCCGCGAGGGCGGGTAACGGCTATGGACTGTGTTCCCTTGTGTTCGGGTCCTTCACAACAATGCCACGGGTAGCGAATCCTATTGGAAGGCTGACCCAGGTCCCAGGCGTACCATTTGCCTTTCAACCAGAACTCATTCCAGACGTGATCTTCACCGCCGCAACCCGCACAGCCGTTGGCTACGAGCATGGTTCGTGAAAACGCTGCGCCCATGATGGCGGATTCCCCGCATGAACCATAGTTTTTCTGGTAGATAACCACGGGTTGGAGGTCCGCACTTTTACGACCGTAAACATACCAAGAGTCAGGCATACCCTGCGAAATCCAGTCCCCCACCAGGTAAATAGCTTCCTCCACCGTCTCAGCCTGTTGGATGACATCGAGAAGCGTTTTGCCATATTTCCTGTCGTGGAGGAAATAGCTACGCCAGAACTCACATCCCGGTTCCTTACCAATGTTTTCGAGCCCTATTTCCTTTCGAGTCCACTGCTCGTGGGTGATGCCATAATATTCCTGATCATGTTCCCAATAGGAGGGATCTACACGAAGGGGAACTTCGTAATAAAGACGCGGATGAACGAGCCACCAGTAGTACACATCACGCGGCATTTCGGAGCGTTCACCATCCTCGCAAACGTATTCTATGGTTGTATAGTCCTCTTTTTCAACGATTTTGGCATATTTTACTTTCTCCGCCATTTCATATATGCAGCGTGCATTTTCCAGCAGGATATCGGCATTTCCGACTCGTCCCATCGACCTCAGTACTTCAGTTGGCAAAGCTGCGAGAGCGAAGGCTGTCTCGTCGAAATATTTGTCCTCCGCTTTCTCCAACACATCCGTAAAAACTTCGATGTTATCTGTGTCGATCATACCACGCAGGAACTCCGATTCGGGATGGCAGCGTGTGAAATAGTCGGTGACTTCCTCTAATGATGTAGAAGGTTCAAATTGCCAGGATTGCTTCTCAATCCAACCACCTTTTTCCTTTTCGAAGTACAGAAACGTGCCGTTCAGGTTTCCCACCAGCAGTTCCGGTTTACCATCGCCTGTAAGGTCACCGAATCCCGGATTGGTAAATGATTCCCTTATTTCCAAACCAAGACCGTCGGGGAGTTCCTTCCAGTCCGGCGCAGCGAAAACCTTGATATTTCCATCGCGGTTGCCTGTTACGAGTTCGAGTTGTCCGTCTTCGTTCACATCGATCATGGCAGGACAAGGATAGGCGCCGGCATTAATTTCACCGAAAAAATCGGGAACTTCTTCAAATTTACCACCTGTGTTGCGGAAAAAGACGATACTTCCATCACCAGTTCCCACAACAAGGTCGCTTCTTCCATCATTATCGATATCTGCAGCATAGGGTGCGGCAAAGGAAGTCACTTTGCCAATCGTTCGTTTTTGTTTGAAATCAGGTCCCTTGCAGATAAGGATATTACCGTCTTCCAAACCACATACCAGGTCGATCTTTTCATCATTGTCGAAATCCGCCGGAGCCGGGATGACGGTACCCGCAAACCGCAGGGAATCCAAGAGATTAAGCTTCTCCTTGAATTGTGGTCCTTTAAAAATACTTATGATCCCGTCTTTAGCACCAGTAATCATATCGAGCGATCCGTCCTCGTCGATATCCGCTAGACGCGGCGAAGAAAGATAGCCCACATCATGAGGGAATTTCTTTTCATAATTCCTCGGATAGGTGGCGAACCAGGGATCGGTTTTAAGACCGCGGTTGATAAACACGGACAATTTACCATCTGCTGAACCGATTACAAGGTCGGGAATGTTATCGAAATTAACATCATAAAGCACAGGACGTGCATTCCCTTCTACTCCCGGGCTTTGATCGTAGATTAAATTATCACGAGGTACTCCATCTTCAGACACAAGGGAGATTTCACCATCTTTTGATCCTCTGAGGTAGAGCCTGAATCCACAGGCATTGAATCCCGGAGTAAGAGAGCCGTTATCACCAGCTTCCATGTCCTTTACCAAACGGCATCTTCCCTCTTTATTGACATACCATGAGCGTTTGGTCTCGTCAGCAACAACCAAACCCTTACCGGGAAAACTTACAGGATGCACCTGACCGGCAAAAGGAAGTTTTTGAAAGGAAGCGGTTTCGATCCAGCTTTTACCTTTCCAGACAGTTAAACCACCGGAAGAATCGCCCACGTAAAGTTCAGCTTTGCCGTTACCATCTAGATCATGGAAGCATGGAACAGCATTCCCTGAAACGCTGATGTGATCGAGAAGTTCTTTGTCTTCGTTAAAAAACGGACTGAGGAAACACTTCAGTTCACCGTCTGCATTGCCCACAACGAGATCGTTTGAACCATCGTTGTTAACATCAAAGAAGGTAGGGGCGGCGTTCTCACCTACGTCAATATCGTCGTAGTACAGATCTGTAAGACGGTCGGCGAGCATCTCGCGGAGCCAGAGAGGCGCCCGGGGGATTTGCATTTGCGCTTTTCGACTCAGACCGTTATATGCCCGTTCCGGTTCTTCCGTAACGAATTCCCTGCGATTCTCGTCGTAAATGACTGCAAAATATTCACCGGGAGCGAGACGAATTTCGCGCGTTAAGGAGTACTCTTCCGCTCTGAGCGAAACCTGTGCAAAAATGCCTGTCAGGAGAATTGCCAGGGCAATTCTGAGAATGGAGAAGGAAAAAGTAGTATTGATTAGAGCTCCTTTCGAATTCACTGATCTAGAGATGATTCAAATATGTAGTGCTGGTCGAAAACCTACATCTCAGCGTCACGTAGTGTAGCGACCGCGATCAGAATTAAAATGATTGATTTTTTAAGAATGCTATAAAAATCAATATTACTGTTTCCAGATATATATGTCAAGTAAGATTGGACGGTAAATACAGTTTGTGATAAAAACCTTTTAGGGATTAATCTCTCAGAACTATTTAAAAAGAGATACAGCATGGTGTGCATCAAGAATGTGACCGAGAACTATAAAATTTAATGAACAATCAATTGAAAAATCGTAGCGCTGGTTATTTCGTCATTAAGAATTAGATTGCCGGCAAGGCGCCGGATTATGTTTTAATGCGGTTGCACAAACGACTATATCGGATCCGGTTTTTTGCTATACTTTTTCAAATCAACTCTCACCTTAAGTTCTTATTATTACCTGTTTCTCCCGAAATCAACTAATTATTACCTCTTTTAATACTATTTATCAATATCAAATAAATACAACAACTATGCAATCCGTTGTATACTTGAACAAGTGTTCACACAATATTTAGCGTATAATTGTATTAATTTGAGAAAAAGGAAATATTCTATAATATCTACTTGACTAACAATAAAGGTGAGTCTATCTTTATCTGCACTTGTCGTATAAGCAACTTTCTGTTTTATCAAACACACCTAATCAATATAAGGAATCCTATGCCTGCTATTACAAACACTGCAACCGATAAACAAATTAATGAGTTATTCGTTGAAGATTCTGGAAATGGGAAAGGTCGGAAAGAACTTTTTCACTTGGAAACGTCTGTTTCAGAGCAAGATATAAATATCCAACATGCAGATATTTTTTCTCAACTGCCGGACCCTGTTCTTTCCGAAAACGCTTTGGCTGTTTTGCGTAAACGTTACCTGCGAAAAGATATGGAAGGACTGGTTATCGAAACACCAAAGGTTATGTTCTGGCGTGTAGCTACTGCCATTGCCGAGGGTGAAAAGTCTTTCAATGGCGGTATTGAAGCAACTGAAACAGCAATTGAGTTCTATCGTATGATGGCAGCTCTCAATTTCGTCCCCAACAGTCCGACTCTAATGAACGCCGGGCGGAGCCTGGGACAGCTTGCCGCTTGTTTTGTGCTGCCGGTTGAAGACTCTATGGATGCCATTTTCGAAGCTCTTAAGAATGCCGCATTGGTTCACAAGAGCGGTGGTGGAACAGGTTTCAGTTTTTCTCGTCTCAGGCAAAAGGGCGCAATGGTCAGGTCAACAGCCGGAACTGCATCCGGTCCGATCTCCTTTATGACCGTATTCAATTCCGCCACTGAGACAATCAAACAAGGCGGGACGCGCCGCGGCGCTAATATGGGAATCTTACGCGTCGATCATCCGGATATTCGTGATTTTATCACCTGTAAGCAAGATATGGTTTCCATCACCAATTTCAATATATCAGTTGCTATAACAGATTCATTTATGGAAGCGCTTGAGAAAGGCGAGACTTACAATCTGATTGATCCTGGAACTGAAGACACTGTCAAACAGGAAAATGCGCGCGAAATATTCGACTTGATTGTTGAAAACACATGGTTAAACGGAGATCCGGGAATCGTTTTCATTGATGAGATCAACCGTCATAATACTGTCCCGCATATCGGTGAGATCGAAGCCACTAATCCCTGCGGAGAGCAACCGCTTTTACCGTATGAATCCTGCAACCTTGGTTCAATCAATCTGAACAATATTGTTTCTGATGGACAGGTTAACTGGGATCATCTACGCAAGATTATCAGATTATCGGTTCGCTTTCTGGATGACGTCATAGAGGAAAACAAGTATCCGATAGATTTGATTCGCGAAATGACGCAGGCTAACCGGAAAATCGGTCTGGGTGTGATGGGCTTTGCAGATATGTTGTACAGTATGGGAATTCCGTATGATTCCGGTGAAGCGCAGCGAATTGGTCGAAGGATTATGAAGTTCATCCAGGATGAAGGCAGGCAAATGTCGGACGAATTAGCGGAAGAACGCGGATCGTTTCCAAATTGGGAAGGTTCTGCGTTTGATAAACCGACGCGCAATGCCACGGTTACAACTATCGCTCCAACCGGAACTATATCGATGATAGCTGACACCAGCGGCGGCGTCGAGCCCAACTTCGCACTCGTATTCGTCAAGCGTGTGATGGATGATGACAGACTGCTTTATGTCAATCAGCGATTTGAGGATGCAGCAAAGGCAGATGGATTCTATAGTGAGAAATTGATGGATGATGTCGCTGATGGTAAAAAACTGGAAGAAATTGACGATGTACCTGATGAGGCAAAGCGAATATTTGTAACAGCACACGATATTTCCCCGGAATGGCATATACGTATGCAGGCTGCTTTCCAGGAATCTTGCGATAATGCCGTGTCAAAAACTATTAACTTCGGTCACGATGCAACGCGTGAGGACATAAAGAAATCATACATATTAGCCTGGCGTTTGAAATGCAAGGGGATCACTATTTATCGGGATGGCAGCCGCGATGAACAAGTGATGAATGTTGGCGATACTCTCGCAAAAACAGAATCGAAAAAACGGGATCTGGAGACAAAATCAGATGCTGAGTCCACCGTAAAAATAACTCTTTCCGGCACACCTTCAGATGAAGAAATCGCTGCTTCCAACCCAGGTTTTGTCAACCGGCGCAAACCCGGTCCTCCCTACCTGACGCCGCGACTTCGACCGGTGATTACTCGTGGTTATACCGAGCATATTAAAACAGGTGAAGGCGGGCTTTACGTTACCATCAACGAGGATGAAGACGGCTTATGCGAGGTGTTCGCTTCCATCGGTAAATCAGGAGGGAATGAAACAGCGTAATCCGAAGCGATAGGTCGTCTCATTTCACTTGGGCTTCGATCCGGAGTGGACCCAAAGCAAATCGCCAAGCAATTGATAGGTATTGGCGGCGCTAATCCGGTTTGGCACAACGGAGTTATGATACGTTCGACACCGGATGCTATAGGTCATGTTATCAATCGTAATCTTAACGAAAAATACAAGCGTCAAACCCAGCTTATACTTGAGGATGAAAACGAAGAAGCCCAACCCGTCACCGATCAGACAAACAAACCCCCGGATACACTCGGTATAACATTCGTGCACGGCGTCAAGTTAAAAGCGCTCTGCCCCGAATGCCAGGTGTCACAATTGATATTCCAGGAAGGATGTTTGAGATGTCCAAATCCAGAGTGTGGCTATTCGAAGTGTGAGTAAAATACCGGGTAGGATAGACATTCTTGTCTGTCGTTGAGTAAGCGAAATATGGGGACAGTATACCTGTTTTTTTTAAGTATTCCCTTTAAAATAAGCGTTCAGAGTGCGCGCTTCAGCGCGTAAAGTCTGTAGAATGCGGGATATAGCTAACACGCGCTGAAGCGCGCACTCAGAGCTTTATTTTCATTTATGGTTGAGTCGCGCGCGACATGGCGTTTCTCATGAAGATAAGCAATCTATAGAAAAAATAGGTATACTGCCCCCTATTTCTCACACAACAAGGGCATCCCATCTGCTAAAAACACAAATATCCTGTTCATCCTGTATATCCTTGTCAAATTTCTTCCGGTTCATCCAGGTTAAGTATATATCAAATAAACACAGGAGCAAACAATGCTTGCTGAAACCATAGCCGCATCCGTAATCGTTAAAATATTTATTGGAACTGCCATTGAACTCGGTCGCATCGCTGTAAAGGACGCAAAGAAAGTAATCAAAGATGAAGCAGAAAAGAAACGATATGAGAAAGCCGCTGTCGAGTATTCAAAAAACTTACTAAAGCTCTACGGTCACGTCCGCGTTATCGGATTAAACAAACCGCTCCCCCTCGAAGGTGTCTATACCGATGTCAATATCCTTTCCCGACCAACTGGAAATATTCCTCTCCCTGAACACCTTGCCGAAGCGATCTTTCTCGGAAAAGCCAAATTCGGTGACGTCAAAGAAGAGGATAAGGGCAGAGAAGGAAAGGAAGTCCTCAGAAAGTACGATAAGCTCTTCATCCTCGGCAAACCCGGCGCCGGAAAAACCACCTTCCTCAAGCATACTATGCACCAGGCTATCCACGGCAAATTGTATGATTCACCAAAAAGAGATGTCGTACCGGTCTTCATCGAATTGAAAAAATTCTCAGAATCGGAACTGCCGATATTGGATTATATTGTTGAACAGTTCGACATCTGCCGGTTCACTGATGCAAAGCCGTTTATAGAGAAGATTTTAACTGAAGGTCAAGTCATCATCCTCTGTGACGGTCTGGATGAGGTGATGAAGGAGAAAAGAGGTAAAGTTATTAAGGACCTGACTGATTTAAGCAATAAATACCTCGAATGTCCCTTTATTATCACCTGCCGTATCGCCGCCACAGATTATTCTTATGAGAAGTTTACTTATGTGGAAATGGCGGATTTTAACGATCAGCAGATTGATACTTTCGTAAAAAACTGGTTCACGACAGAAGGTGATGTTGTAAAAAGCGATGGTTTCTTAAAGGAATTCAATCAAGCAAAAAATAAAAGACTACGTGAAATTGCCAGAACACCTCTGCTGCTTGCCATGATGTGCCTATCCTACAGCGAACATCAAACATTCCCATCACGGCACAGCCAGGTTTATTCACAAGCGATAGATGCACTGTTGTATAAATGGTGAGCAGAAAGAAATATACCGCATGAGGAAATCTATAACAACCTCGACCCGGATAGGAAAAAGCAGTTATTTTCACGTATCGCCTGCAAGAATTTTGAAGAAGAGCGTTTTATCTTCCCCAGACTGCAATTACAGAATGAGATCGTTGAATACTTACGTAAAATTCCACCTCAAGACGAGGGTAAATCCATAGATGGACGCGCGATTCTGAAAACAATTGAGGCACAGCATGGCATCTTTGTGGAACGTGCTAAAGACTTTTATTCATTTATGCACCTTTCATTTCAGGAATATTTCACCGCTCAATATCTATTTGAAAATACGTATAGGGATTCGCTGACACCATTATTTGAAAATCACTGGTACGAGGATCGCTGGCGGGAAGTATTCCTCAGAACGGCGGAGATATTCCCAAATGCCGATTATTTCTTTGAGATGTTTATAGAAGCGCTCGATAAGTATGCAATGGACAATCCGCGTCTGCTTAAATTGCTGAAATTTGCAAATAGTTTTGGAGATAATAAATTGAACGCTTCCCCCCCCATACTAAAAAACAGAACTGGCATAATATTTGTAATAGTCGATATTACTGATAGTCTTGCCCGTGCCTTCAACCGCACCCGCACCCTCGCCTTCACCCTTGTTAGCGCCTTTGATCTCACCCTCACTTTCGAACGCGACCGCACCATCGACATCACCCTTGCCCTAGACCACGCCCGAGACAACTACTACGCTCTCGCCCTCGCCCTCGACCAAACCCTCATATTCGCCCTCACCCGAACTTTAGGGCAACACTATAACAAAGCCATGATAATATGCAATGAACTCGAATTGACTGAGCTAAGCAATGAATTATCTGTTCTAAAAGTCCCAGTGGAGGAATCTCCAATTTACAAATGGCGCAAATTCGATGATGCATTATGGGCAATCTTCAGGAAACACCGCCCGGTTGAGCAATATGAATTCACTGTGGAAGAAGCAGAGGTTGTTGCGAATTACCTTGACGGAGTCAAATTACTGCTGGACTGCCTTGAAGTGGCTTATGTTTCGGATAGGGATGGTATAAAGGAACAATTGCTGCGCGTTCCGCCTGGGGCGTGATGGAATGTGTCTGTTTGTAGTTCTGTCGTAGTTTTGCAGTATGGTAATCTTTAACTTCACACACCGCGACACTACGACACATGAAGAAAGTAGTATATTTAACAATCTATTTAATAAAAGAGGTACTCCCATGAAGACTAAATATCTAATACTGATTATTATTGTATTCACTGTTGCTAACAGTGGATTCTGTAATAAATCTAAATCTGCACAAAGTAATCCATCAAAAACCGAAAGTAGTCTTATCTCAATTTATACGACTTTAGACAGTCTTAGACATGAACTGAATGAAGTCAGAACGAATTCCTCGAATTATAATATTTTTCAAATGAACTATACAGATAGCCTTATGCTTGTGGTAACCAGTAAACTGGATTCTACAACTGATCTCTTAACCGATATTATGATTAAATCAATTGAAAACAACAATTCGGCATTGGGTAATAAAATGTCTTTGATTAACATTGTACTATTTATCGGGGCAATATTGGTGGCTATAATCTCTGGATTTGGTATTTTTTACATTAATTACAAAATTGATCGTATTTCAGAAATAGCAGATAAGAGATGGAAGGAAAAAGAGAAAAATATTACTGAAGAATTGGGCAATTTGACTTCAAAGCACCTGATTAATACAAAACTTATTAACGCGCAAACTTATCTTCCAACTCAACCTAAGAGCTTTTCCGAGGTGAAGAATATTTTAGAGGAAGTCTTAAGAATTGATGATAATGTTTACCTTGCACACCAGATGTTAGGATTATTATATCACAAAGATATTCTTAATAACCCAGAAAAGGCAATAAGTCACAACCGACGAGCAATCAAAATAGATCAAGGAAGAATAGATCCATTTTTCAATTTACTCGTTGCGTTAATGCATGCAAACAGAGCATTTTCGGTAATTGAAGTGGCATATAGAGCTTTTATTCAGAAGAACAAGCTTTTAACAAATGATGAATATCTCGAAGCAAAGGCAAAACTCTTCTTTTCCGGTCATCTTCAACGTGAAAACAAGCTTAAAGCAAAGAAACTTACTGAAGAGGCTCTCAAAATCTTTAGGAAATATCCACATATTGCAGAGTCTGCAGAGTGGATAAAGCAAGGAGAAAACAGGCTAAGAGAAATTGATAAAATGCTTAAAGCTGAAGCAACGAGAGTTCGTAAATAAGAAGGTTTCCAAATGTATGAACAACACAAGTCTTTTACCGAACCTGCGGATGATGTAATTATTTGGAGATATTTGGATCTGCCAAAGTTCATTGCAATGCTTCAAAATAATTCGCTTTATTTCTCACGCATTGACCTTCTTAATGACCCAATGGAAGGTGCGATTCAACGAGAGAGATTAATACAAATGGCTAACGAAGCCGAAAGAAATGGCAAATCGGAATTATCCAATATGATTCATCATAATCTCAAAGCTACATATTCAACTACTAACGACTATTTATTACCAAGTACATATGTGAATTGCTGGAGTATGGCTGAGTTTGAATCAATAGGTATGTGGAATCAATTTGTAAAAGGGATTGGCATCGCAATTAAGTCATCATTTAAACGGCTCAAAGACGTTTTATCAATCGATTCCCATCACACTTTTATGATCGGCATTGTGAATTATTTGGATTATTCGAGTGAATTGATACCTCAAGATAACTTATTCAATTACATTACACACAAGCGAATCTTTTATAGAGAGGAAAGGGAGATACGAGCTGTTAATTCATTATGGAGTTCTAAGGAATTTATAAACATAACATCTCATTTATGGGATGAGGTTGAGGATGGACGATTCCCAGGATTAAAACCCTACCTTGAAACAATTAGAGAACAAAAAGGCATTATGTTTAGCCCTGAGGAAGATGAGGAAGCTAAAAATTTTCAAATTCTTACAGAAGAAGCTCGGAGAATAATTATAAAGGAAAAAAGCCCGTCTGGCTTAAATATAGAAGTTGACCTTTTGAATCTAATAGAGGCTGTCTATTTAGCCCCGGATACTCCTGATTGGATAGCAGAAGTCATTAGTCATTTGATTCAAAACGCTTTCGGTATTAAGCTCCCACTTTTTCACAGTGGAGTCGATCAACCTGTTTAGTCTTAGTCACGTAGTCTGGTTTTCCGAAACCGGGGAAGTTTCACTATTTGACTACCGCTTTTACCATTAAGATGAAAATGATGAAAATAACGAAAATATCCGGTATGCGCAAAGTTTGGAATATCTATAATACAGCGGATTCAAACCTTAACTATCCTCCATTTCCATTGCCTGACCTCGTGGTATATGACGAAAGCTAATCCGGATTAAGTCCGCTTACTATTCCGGTGGCAAGCCGTATCCGGTAAATCGTCCCGTTTTAAGATCAAATAGTATAACATGACCTGCGCCTCCCTTCATTTTATCCGTACTTGTCGCCTCAATCTGCCGGATAGGATTTCTACCGATCAGGCTGAAATTCCATTTTTCCGACAAATCTTCGGGCAGCTTAAGATATTCCGTTTCAATAAGCTGTTGAATGCTCCCAGCGTCTTCGTTGTGAT
>JAVCDD010000139.1 GCA_030765125.1 Candidatus Hatepunaea meridiana | reverse complement strand
TATACCATTGTCAAGTGTTACAGCAACACGATAGATAATTTTCAAAGAAACATAGTAGTGCACACATATTCTTCATATGATGCTAATTATTATAGACTTAAATGAAATTCTGGGGGAAGATGCGCTTCAATGCACAGATGCGTATTGTCTATGGACTACCAGAGGCAGAGCTTGTTAATCTGACGGTCTACGACCTTGCTGGTCGTCGTGTTTCTGAATTAGCAAATGAAAGACAAAAGGCAGGTTTCCAAACGGTAATATTCGATGGTTCGGAACTTGTTAGTGGTATATACATTATTCGTCTTGAGGCTGCCGGACGAAGTTCACAGTGGAAGATTGTTTTGGTGAAGTGATTACATTTATTCGCAGCGCTTAGTGGTTTGAGGTTCGGTTATTATGCTATTGGGGGGGTAAGCGAAGCCCTTACAGTCAGATTGATGAGTCGGTTTGATAATGCTTGGATTATAATTATCCATTCAAAAATCTATTAATTCCTTTTCAATTTCAGGATAAAATTTATCAATCATTTCCTGAATTTCTATGGTTTTACTCAGAGTTGTAACGATGCGGCAATAATGAGGTGAATCATCCATTATTCTGCTTTTTCTGTCCTTCAAATATTTATGTAGAACTTTATAACCTCCAATGTGATAGTTCCAGACTTCAGGTGATATACCTTCAAAATACTTTTCATTGTTGATGTAAATGCGCTGTTCATCTTCTTTGTAGTTTACCTTTTCGATCCGGTCGTTATCACTCATCCCTTGATATTTGGCGATGGGAGTATCGAGCGCTTGACTTTTTAACAGGTGCAAGTCGGCTAATTCCTTGCCTTTTCCCCCTAAGGTTTTGAACAAGCTGTAATTAGCGGTAAAGGGTATTCTGGGAAAGTCAATTCTTAAAAACTCAACGTAGGTTTTGCGGTAGATATTACTATAAAACACGCCATAAATGTAGTAAAGAATATCTTCCGGCGTTGGTTTTTGACCGTAGGATGCCGATAATCTTTCAAATAGAGATCGAGGAATGTTCGGTTCTTTTTCGGTTTGGGTGTGATTGAAAACATCATTTTTTTCTTTATCTGGATAAATGTATAAGGGATATATATATCCAATGCCTTTATTACTTAATGTAATTCTGCTTTCAACAATATTCTCAGCAATGAAACAATGGTTAAAGATACCTTCTGCTACTTGTCTAACAGTAATTAATCCAATATTCTCTTTCAACATGTGACGCATAACATTATATCGCATTCGCTCAATTATTGACTTATGATAGAAAATAAACCTATTATCAAAAGGACGATATAGAATATTCTCAATATAATCTTTGTAATCCTCTAAATTTCTCACTTGCTCTCTGACTTTACCGATATTCCAATTCGATTTATCTCTTAAACTATAAACTTGTGCAATTATCTCATCAGTCTGCGAAAGATTCTTAAAATGAACGAAACGGTTTTTTAGCTCATTTTCTTTAAAATCAATAGCAAATTGGTCTCTTGCCGTTACAATACCTACACTGTTCACTGGGAAGATATTATTGATTTTTTCCCACTTGAGGTATTGTTCAATCTTTTCGGTATTTCTCTTTACAAGAAAATAATATGGGCGTTCTGGCTGTATCTTTGTATAGTTTTCTTTTAAGAACTTGTTTGTATTTAGCCATTCATATTTGTTCTTCCGTAATCCATATAAATCAGAATGAAATACCTGATGTTTTTTCTGTTTTTTATTTCTCACGAATAGAGCGATTGCTACTCCCTGCCTGATGTCAAAAACGTTTTCATCTTTACCGCCTTCCGGTGTGGTTTCTTTTTTCAGACTGTTGCCATGCAGATCGATAATGTAGATCTCATCAAAAGTCTTCATCAGACTCTGGCGCATACCTCGAAAGGTTGGGTTGTCAAGATAACTGTGATTGGTAATCATGCCCACAATGCCATAGCCTGATTTTTGAATCTTCCACTGGGCAAAGCGTAAGAATTTGACGTAATCATCCTGAAGCCATTTCGGATTTCTCTCACCCAGTGGTTTTCCATCCACCTTGTAAAAGCTTTGGGCGCCGTCAATATCCTCTTTTAGCAAGCGTTCTGTCCATCCATTGATGTTGGCGGAAATACCGCTGTAAGGCGGATTGCCGATAATTACCAGAATGGGTTGTTCTCTTTTAACTTTCCCAGCCAGATGACTTTCTTCGCTTAAAGAACTCAAACCGGGTATTGCGATTTGTTCAATTTCTTCTATTTCAAGCGTATTGGTTAGATAGAGTTTAAAACGTTCATCATCAGTCATTTTGTAACCAAGTTCATCAAAAAGGAAACTCATCTTTAAATGACCAATAGCATACGGCGCCATCATCAGTTCAAAGGCATAGAAATTGGCAAGAATGTGCTTGCTGATCCAACGGTGTAAGCCGCCTTTACCGTATTTTTGTTTGAATTCATCAGAAGCCACCCGAATAGCTTCAGCAGGAAATGTCAATGTGCCGCCGGCTGGATCAAGTAATTTAACATCTTCGCAGGCAAGACCATCGGGCATACCAAAATGTGATTTTAGCAGGGAATGAACCGAACGGACGATATACCCAACAACTGCTTCCGGTGTATAATAAACTCCTCGTCGTTCCCGGATATCGGGATCGTAAGTTGCCAGAAAGGTTTCATAAAAGTGAATAATGGGATCACTGCCTTTTCCTGCAAGGTAATATTCATGAAGTATTTTATTGATATCGGTTACATGTAATACTTCAGCGATATCTTCTACAATAATCTGTAATGATTTCGGTGGATCTTCGAGAGAGATAAATCTGAATACATCCCTTAATATGCCAATAGTGCTTGGGATATAATTAAAAGCCAGTTTACGGTTGAATTCATCGTTAGCTCTGGTTCGGGCGGCAAAAAGACCGTAGGTAATCGTTTGAGCGTATAGATCGGCAAACTGTTTTTCAGTTAGTGTTGTTATCAGGTATTTTTTGAAGGCTTCATAAAAACCTATAATATGTCTGTGCCCCTTACTATCATTTTCAGCTATCTCTACGGCAATGATTTCATCACGAAGAAAGCGGGTTCGTTTGGCAAGTTCAATAGCAAGAGAACGTGCGGTTGTAACCTTTGGCTGGGAGAAGGAAAAGAAGAGATCAAATAACTCCTTGAATTGATTAACATTCTCAACAGGCGGTGTAGTATGCAGTCTTTTCGCAATAATGGGGCGTCCAATCATTGCTTGCCTAATCCGTTGACCATCCCGGTATAGACGGAATTCGAAGAAATTTGTCAGGATAACATTTGGAAACGTGGAACAATAACGTTTTAATTGTTCAGTGTTTTCAATATAATCAAGGTTTGTAACGGAAGGATCTTTTGCTTCGATGTAACCCGTGATATGATTTTTCCCATCCCAAATACGAAAATCGGGATTTCCAGCTTCGGTCTTTTTAGGAAGATAGTTACATCGACTTTCTTTACATCCTTAATTTCAGCATACTGTTTAATTAGATTATCGAGATGTATGTAATAGCTTTCTTCTCTTGCATCGCCACGTATGGCAGTATCTGTTAGGTTTTTTAGGTATTGTTTTAATAATTTCTTCATTAAACGATGTTTCCCTTTTTGATTAAAACCATTCTATCATTGCTGATTAACCACTAAAGCTTGCGACTGTGAACCAGCTCGAGTGTATATCCCTTTTAGGCATCGTGCCAGTTCCCTTGACGCCAGTCATATGAGGATATCTTTCGTTCATGGACAAGTTCCCTATATCTCAAACCAGTTCTCAACCAAGCAACAAGCGCATTACTATCTTTTCCCGACATTATAAAATGGTCATAACCTGTCTCACTATCACAGTAATGATACTGTTGAAAAAGTCAATTATTTCAGATTCTCTTTCCCATTTTGTCATTCCCGCGAAGGCGGGAATCCAGAGATTTCAAGTATTTGAAGTTCTTTAAACTGGATTCCCGCCTTCGCGGGAATGACAAAATGGGAAGTATTTCAACAGGATCAGTAATGAGTTTGTTTATTTTAGAGCACTCCCGATTTCGGAGAAACCGCCCTACGTTACTACGACCCGATTAGACTCAAAAGCATTGGCAATATTCAACATTTTGGTTACTACACCTATTCTGTTCTCTTTAACATCGTACTTTACGTTGCCGGTATAAGGTCCTTCTGTATAGATAATTCGCTTATCTGTAATTTCCAATGTGCCCCGCTTGTTATATATTTTGAAATTCTTTTCCTTGAACTCAATAAGTTGATTTTGAATCTCATATTTAGAAAGTAAGGATTTGATCTCGTCTTCATTACTACCCTGGATGATGAAGAGGGAATCCAATTTTTCATTGCCTACCTGTATATCCTGTTTTTGGAACAGACCGATCAATTTCACAAATTTATACGTCCACTTTTCAGAATAAATTCGCAGACCTAAATTAAGAGAATTTTTAAAATAGACTGATATTCGCAGGTTATCGACTGGTGTTGCGCTCGTTTGCCCATAAAGTCCGGATCTAACTGTTCTAACGTCTGCAATCCTGTCTGAACGGACTAAATGTCCGTCGATATATTCCCTGAATTCCTCGGCAGATTCTCCCTTGGTAAGTTGTTCCAGCTCTATATTCATTTGCTGGATTTCACCCTTATCGAGAAAGAAACCTTCACATCTATCACAATAGTCGAAAACTGTGTCTGCACAAGTCAGAAGGTTAATTTTTCTCATCGTTTTCCCAGTGCATGATGGATTTGGGCAGCTTCTATATGGATGTTTGTCCGTATGAAATTCTTGATCTACAGAACAAAATTCGATATCACCTGCCATTCCCGTAGCCAGTGAGTTAAGCTCTCCTTTTTCCAGAAACGTGCCGCCACAATTGGAACATTGATCGATAGTGATGTCGGGATGCTTAATTTTGTCCATTTTGGATTTGCAATTTGGACATATAAGTTGATCCATTTTTATGCTCTCCATTCTTCCTTTTATCGGTCATGCCTTTAGCTCTGTAAACGTTGGTCGGGTTCTTAACTCGACGGAAATTGATCCGTTTATGAAGGTTCGGCGGGGTAAGATCCCATAAGCGTATGAATAAGGGTAGAGTTCTAACTTGGATAAACCGAAAGAAAATTTGACAAGGATATACAGGATAAACAGGATTTACAAAGCCGTATCTTATTCGATCCATTCAGGGTCGTTAATGGTTTGGAATTTGATTCGGTGGGTTTTACCCGCCACTATTCAAATTCAATTCCTTCGGGAAAGTGTGTAATTCGATTAACAACTATCCGTATTGAGAACGATCAAATGTCTGGTTTCTCTCTTGTGGATCTTCCTCAAACTGCTCATAATGCTCAGGGGATTTCAGCATCATCATAACGACAATTCCTGTTGTGAGACTGAGTGCAACTGCACCCAGAATTACGTTCCCAGCAAGTCCGAGAGGTCCCTTTATTGAGGCAAAACAAAGTCCCCAACCTATAGGACTGGCAATTATCCACAAACCTGGTATTTCGGAGTGAGGACTGAAAACGCGCCACTGAAATAATCCGGCGATAAAACCTCCCACTGTGCCAATGACGATAAATGAATAAGGTAAATCATGAAACTTAATTCCGGCTTCGATTAAGATTACATCCACAATAAAAGGCAATCCCATGCCGATGGAACATGGCAGCATCCAACTACCTTTTATGGTAATCCGTTTCTCTAACACCATCAATTGCGCTAATCCAACAGTTGCGCCGAGGATAAATCCTAAAACAATATTTTTGTCCCCAATGTAGATTTTATTCACAAAATGATCACCAAAGGCGCCAACTGAAAGCCCGACTATCACACCAACAATTGTGAAAATTACCCACCTAAGAAAGAATCCTTTTGGGATTGTTTTGTATTCAGGGTCCATGGTATAGTACCTCCTAAATATTTGTGGTTGTTTAACTTCTGTTTATTGGTTTTCGTTTAATACTAATCACTTCTTCTCACGAGTATTGGATTCACATAATGAAACACGGACAATAAATAGCATGTGCCATCCATTGCTTCACTTGCAATATCAATATAAGCAATGAAGCAGCAAAGTCAAACATTATATTCATTGCTTTATTCACAAGTGACCATCAGAACGGTTACAGGAACAGCCCTTCCACACTCAAATATCTCTGTCCCGTATCTGCGAATATGCACACAATTACCTTGCCGGCATTCTCAGGTTGTCTGGCAAGTTTAATGGATGCGTACGCCACTGCACCGGATGATATGCCCACCAGAATACCCTCCCGAAGCGCCAATTCTCTACAACTTGCAAAGGCTTCACTTTCGTTTACCAGATAGATGTCGTCAATGATCTCGCGGTCTACAGTTTCAGGATAGAAACCGGGCGCCGTTCCCATCATCCTATGCGGCATGAATATTCCCTTTGAGATGAAGGGAGACTCCTTCGGTTCTACTGCAATCAATTGAATGCTCTCTTTCTTCTCCTTTAGATAGCGTCCAGCCCCGCATATTGTTCCCCCGGTTCCTAATCCTGCCACCAGAATGTCGATTCTTCCATCAGTGTCTGCCCATATCTCAGGACCGGTGCCTCTGTAATGAGCCTTTGGGTTGGAGGGATTGACGTGCTGACCTACGTAGAAGTATTCGGGATGTTCCGCAATCATTTCCTTGAGTTTCTTGCGCGCTCCATTAGTTCCTTCAGATGCAGGCGTGAGAATCAGTTCGGCGCCGAGCGCTTTCAGGATTTTCCTTCGTTCCAGGCTCTGGATTTCCGACATAACCAGTATGGCTTTGTAATCCTTGACAACGGCAATAGAAGCTATCGCCATTCCTGTATTCCCACTGGTTGCCTCGATCAAGGTACTGCCGGGTTTGAGCGCTCCGGATTGTTCTGCATCGTGAATGATTTGGAACACAGGTCGATCTTTCAGGCTGAGAGGATTCATAAATTCACATTTAGCGTAGATTTCCCTGTCTTGAGCATAACGTCCAAGACGGAGTAGAGGTGTATTGCCGATTAATTCTGTTATGTTGCGAGAGAACTTCAATTATAATCCTTATTTTGCACTGCTGTTCTCTTGAAATTAATAAAATCGGTTATGCCTTTAGCTCAGCCGGAGTAGCGCAGCTTGCTGTGCGCTCGCAAGCAGACACGCATGCGCCACACTGCAAGAACGCAGCAAGCTTTACTACTCCGGTATTGTTAAGTGGACGCGCAGCAAGCTTCGCTACTCCGGTGTTATTAGGTTTATACATTGCTGAGCTAAAGGCATAACCGAATTAATAAATATCGAGGTCTTTTCCTGAAACCACATTTCCATGATACCCCTCCCGAACTTCAGTCAGCAGATTTTCTTCCGAAACTCCATGGAAAAGCTGATGATACAATATCAACAATCCTGGTTTAACTTTTGTTGCTATCTCAGCCAGTTCCGTTGATGATGTATGAACACTCGAATGATACTTTTTCCATGCGGGCGATCGTTTCTCGAATCCTACTGATGAGTATACCTCGTGGATAAGAATATCACAGTCTTGGTATATCTTTATCAGGCTTTCCTTTGGTTTTGTATCGCCTGAAATGACAATCGTTCGATCCGGTGTGTGGAACTTGTATCCGAATGATGGTAAAGAGCCGTGATCCACTGCAAAGGCTTCCACTTCTACATTTTGGTCTCGATATACAATTCCGGAATCGATCTCAAATACATTAACTTGATATCCGCTGTCGTTTGCGGGTTCCAATCCATCCAGCCGCTCGTTCATGTCCGCTTTATAAGCTGACATGATATGCTCGGTCATGGCACGAATACCCGGAGGTCCATAGACCTCCAGTGGTTCCTCTCGTCCCAATACCCACGGAGTGAGAATGATATCCGGATAACCCGATGTGTGGTCGGAATGCAAGTGCGTCACAAAAGCTGTGCAGAGTTTTCTTACGTCAAGACCTGTTATACCAGCCTGGTAAGCGGCGGCAGCTCTGCGAACCACTCCCGGTCCAAAATCAATAATATATGGCGTTTCATTAACAATAATGGCTACAGAGGGACCAAAACGTTCCGGATCGGCATTTGGTGTTCCTGTTCCGAGAAGAACAATCTTTGAAAGCTCCTGTTTCATCAGCTACTCCTTATTTTTCCTGGCGTAACGCACTTACCATACTGATACTTGAAACAGCCATTGCCACAAGTATCAGCGCTGCTCCGATAAATCCGTGTTTCGACCAGACTTCACCTAACAGTAAATAAGCAAATAGGGATGCGAATACCGGTTCAGCAGTGAAAATCAGCGCCGCGTGACCCGCTGGAACCATCGGTTGAAACCTGGTTTGCAGCCATACTGCTGCAATCGACCCCATCAATCCTGTGTAAATCACAGCCAACCAACCGGTCGAGTCGATAGAGAAGGAGTTACCTTCCACAAAGCTCCAGATCACTGCTCCCAGGCAAACTGTCAACATCTGACCATAAGTCAGCAGCCAGGTCTCCTTCCCGTTCCGGGCGACTGCTTCGAGAGCGACCATCTGGAGTGCAAACACGAATGCACAAGCAATGGTTAACCAATCGCCGAGATTCAGTCCTCCGGATTCCGGATCTGCTATAAAATACACTCCAATTACAGCGATTGGAAGTCCTGTCCAGGCTGTAAGCGGCATCCTGCTGGTTCTAAACAGTTTTGCGAGGAGAGGAGTCATTACTACCAGCATACCGGTCAAGAAACCGCTTCGCGATGCAGTTGTATAGTGCAACCCCATTGTCTGCAATGCAAATCCTATGAACAGGAATATACCTACCCAGCAGCCTCTCAGCATAACCGTTAAAGGCTTCAGGTCTGCGTTACTATTGGTGTTACCGGATTTTAGTTTTGGTAGGATAAACGGGGTTACGATGATAACTGCCAAGCTGAATCTGAGGGCAAGAAAATGAATTGGGTCTGTATTTGCCAACGCTGATTTTGTCGCAGGAAACGTTCCGCCCCAGATTATGCAAAGTAACACAAGCATTGAAGATGAATAGACGGGATGATTACTTTTTATGTATCTCAATTTTTATTTGTATTGTGTGAGTGCAGATATAAAAGATCCTTATTAATGATTCTGTTGATTAAGTCAATAATTTCAGAATTACCCTCCCATTTTGTCATTCCCGCGAAGGCGGGAATCCAGAGTTTTCAAGTATTTAACAGACACCATCTGGATTCCCGTCTTCGCGGGAATGACAAAATGGGAAGTATTTCAACAGGATCATTAATAGTGCAAAGAGACCCCAAAAACGAACATACCATAATGTTCTTCATTACCTGAATACTTCCAATAATAGCGGGTGTACGAACTGTGTATACTGAATTGCTGGCTCAACATATACGATGAACCAAAACTGAGTGACTCGCGTTTATTTGAGGTATAAGCGCCTGTATACTGAACCGGCATATATTGGTAACCTGCATAGATATGAACCGGCAGCCAGGGTGGATGAAGCGCGGTTCCTATATGATTTGTTATAACTGGTCTAAGTTCATCTTCGATTTCTTTGTTGATTTCAGCAATATCACTCTCGTAGTATTCATCGGATGAGAACTCCAGATCCTGCCAATCTGTCCATTCCAATTCATAGAAGAAGTTGAAATATTTGTATAAAACGGCGGAACCGAGATGGAACGTCAGAGGACGTCTTAACAGATATTCTCTTGTTTCTTCAATAGATTGATACGGTGAGTCGTTGTGCCATGTTGTAAGTTTCTCATCTACCCACATGAACGTTGGTGATTGAACGGAAGCTCCAATTTGCACAATCGAGGATAATCTATGGACGAATCCAAAGGACAGGTTGAAGCCACGATATTTTGGATTTAAATATGAACTCGAATCCATTTCGGTTGTCGTAAGTTTATCTGTCCCGCTAAGATATTGAAATTCACCACCCACAAACAGGTTTTTGCTTATTTCAACCGACACACCGAGTTCAGTTGCATATATTCCACCTTTTTCTGAAATCACTTGTGAAGCGTCAGTGAAATCTATGTCCTTTCGGATACCGAATCCATATACAAGACTGCCCTGGTAAACTTTGATAGGCATGATGGCATAGATTCCACCGAACTGGGTGTGAGATTTATCTACATCAGGTCCTTTGAAGCTGCCGTGCTGGAATCCGGTCTGGATATAGTGGAAGCGATGCATTCCGAGGTTAGCTGGATTACTGCTCCTACCAGGGATGACCTGTCCGGATGCGACGGTGGCTCTACCGATTGCGTTGGTTAAAGATTGGGAATCATAATAACCGAAGAACGGGCGCAGGAAATCGTCACGCTGCTGAGAGAACAGCAAAGCCGGTAATAGAAGTATGCAGATTAGAATGTAAATAAACGGGGAGGGCAGATATTCTTGTCTGCTTCTTTGAAGAAATGTTGTACAGGTCATTAATACTCCTTACGTAAAAAATTCCAGCTTCGTTCCCACGCTGGAGCGTGGGAACGAGAAATCACCATTTCCATGGTGTAGGGCTGAGTAGCTTAAGATGATCGATATAGAAAGATAGTTGAAATCTTTCTTCACCTGCGTGAATAGAATCCCAATATTTATGACTGTAATCAAACCGAAATAGAACATACTGAAGGCTCAATCCGAAAGTAGGGTAGTTTATCTTACCCAATGGATTATTCCACACACCATAACGAAGAGCAAGGATGTCCATCGCCCAAACTTCAAAACCAAAATGGGTGATTAATTCATTTATCTCATCCTTAGAGAAAATACCGCCATCATTACACCAAGATGTAAAAATAGCTTTATAGAACGGATCAGTTGAACCGTCGGAATTTCTGGTAGTAAGCCCTTTTTCAAGTTCAGCGGATAAGGTTACCTTAAAGTAGTCTTCGTGTTGAATGATAAATGCTGTTCCCATTCTTAAATTGGTTGGTATAGGGTCAGCCTGTGCCCTGTCGATATATGACATCTTTGGTCCCATATTTGCGAGATTCGCGCCGAACTGTATGCGTGCCTGAGGATTAAGACTGTATCTGTATAACATGCTCAAATCAACCGCAACACCGGATGCAGTACCATCTCCTTTTTCCTGTCCTGCACCTCGATCTGAAAGATGGCTGTATATATACTTTGCAGCAGCGCCAAATGCAAGGTTTTCGCTGACTTGTATACCATAGGCGCCTGTTACAGCCAATTCATAGGTGTGAAAGTACTCCAAAACTTGTCCAAGTTCATTGAAACGCAGTGATTCACCCAAATCAAGATATGTGTAGTTTCCTCCTACAGATCCTACACCCCTAATATGATGAAAGAAGTCCCGATTCAATAAATAAAGGTCAGGGAGGTGATATCCAGGAAGCGAATTGCAAGACATAGATCCAATTTCGGATCGTTGTATGAAAGCCAGCGCTGCAGGATTCCACCAGACGGCTGAGGCATCCTCCGCCACTGCGGTGTACGCATCGCCCATCCCGGTTGACCTTACCCCTGCCGGGATCAACAGAAATATTGCGGTAGCACCCCCCGGTCTGGCATCAGCTGTTATTGGCAGTAGTATTAAAGCAGCGATTAAGATGATCAATATGTGTTTCATATCTCCTTCCCGGTGATAATTACTTCCGCGGCTTCTTTCTTCGTGTCTTCTTGCCTTCATCTTTATCATTTTGAGCCTTATCCGGTTTATCCTTTTCTTTAGAATCATCTGGATTCACTTCTTTTAGAGTTCTATTGTTTTCATTGGACTTAGCTGGGTTATCATTTTGAGTTTGAGTGGATTGTTTCTCGATGGTCTCATTTTCGGACTTATTGAGTTGAGTATCTCCATTATCAACTGAATCGGGTTTGTTCTCATCGGGAGTTTTTTCTTTTGCACTTTTATGAATGGGTTCGATATTCGAACTGCTTTTATCAACGGAGGAGTTGTCTTCAGGATGCTCTTCGGGAGGCGGAGACGGTTTACGCCGGTAGTCTTTTTTGCGTCGTGGTTTCTTCGGTTTGGGATCTGCTTTTCCTGAGGAATTATAAGGTTGATAGCGGTTATGACGCCAGCGATGTTCCCGGTAGTAACCGTGTGGGTTGTAGTAGTATGGGTCCCAGTAATCATAGCCACCGAACCAGCCACGTCGATAATAGTAAGGATCCTGGTAATATTGATCCAATATAACCTGGTTTTCGTTAATGATTGTAATATTAACATCCCTTAGTGAATCGGGAATGATTATCACTGTTGTATCAGCGCCGGAATTATCTGTCAATTCTTCCAGCGGCGGGTAGAGCATTGTATAACAACCGGTAATGATAAAACACAGTATGAATGCTATCGATAAGTGTTTCATTGGATTATCTCCTGAAAAAATGGCAGTTTTGTTGTGAAAGGAATTAATGATTCTGTTGATTCACTTCTCGTTTTGTCATTCCCGCGAAGGCGGGAATCCAGTTTGAAGATCTTTAAATACTTGAAAACTCTGGATTCCCGCCTTCGCGGGAATGACAAAATGGGATCAGAATCTAATATCAAGCTTAAGCAATGGAAAAGGTGTCCGTAGGTCAGAACTAATTCTATTGTTCATTGCATGAACTAACAATCCTTCCGGTACAATCCTGAAATTCCATAAAAAATCTTTCGGGGAAGTTTGAGCGCTTTGTGAATACGACCGATACATCAGCCAAAAACCCGTTGTTGCACCTATGGCGCTTGAGGATAAATACAATGCGCTGTTATCTTTATCATCTGAAGACACGAGATAGGCAAATCCTGCCCCAAGTAATCCTCCCGCTAACTCGCTTAGTCTGATGAGGCTGCCCTGACCGGTTGTAAAGTCTTTCCCCTGCACCAATTTGTTCCCCATACTAAGTCCGACAAAAGCCCCGAGCATTGATGCTGCAGTATAAATTTTATCATCTTTCGGCTCAACAATATCAATTACTGCAATTGGAATATATGCGCCCAGAAGTCCCGCAGCGCTGAGAACATAAGCATCGCCTCTGGTATAATGCTGGCGGTCTGCGAGCCATTTCCCTCCCCACATTCCTACTCCCGATCCCAGTAGAACGCTTCCAGCCGCTGCCTGTTTACGATCATCCAATAAATTTGCCAATTCCGCTGTTCCCAAACCGAGACCGATGCCAAAATCCCCTCCGACACTAATTGTCTCGGCTGTTCCGTTACTCATATTTGACTTACCGGCAATATTATAACCAATAATAGTTTCGGCAATGCTTACAAGCGTTCCAGTTGCAACGATCCCTTGTGCAGAGGGTTTACTGCTTAACAACCAGGCAAGAGATATCCCGTGAGCTATGCCGCGTGTTCCTCCATAAAGGCTTAGGGTTGCTGCTGCATCTGTAACAGTAATGTTCCTGGTTGCGGAAAGCGGAATGTAGAATCCTGCACCACTGGTTAACATGTAAAGTGCAACTATTATTTTCCCGTTATCAACCTCAAGCGACATAGGTACAGCCCACCCATAATACCCTAAAGAAAGCGCCAGGGAACCAATAATTAGTTTGGTTCGCCCCTCCTGATCCAGAATAACGCGAGGTTCTTTTTGTTTAGTCTGTTCTGTCACCTTACGTTGAAAGTTCCTGACATCAACCTTAGAAAACGGTAATCGAGCTTTTAATAACCTTCCTTGGGATTGATAATAAATTTCAAGCACGAATAATGTATCCGAAACCTGAAATAACCGGGCTTCACGGAAATTAGTGTAGTCGGTAAATAATCCCAGCTTTTGCTCAAGTTCCGAGTCAATGTATTCAATCTTACCCTCTTCATCTACTGGAATTTGAGCTTCTTGTGCTTTGCTTATCTCTGAAAAACCGAAGAATAACAGCGCCAGGGAAATGAGAAAGGGATTCTTCATTTTTTACCATATATTCATTTATGATCCTGTTGAAATACTTCCCATTTTGTCATTCCCGCGAAGGCGGGAATCCAGTTTAAAGAACTTCAAATACTTGAAATCTCTGGATTCCCGCCTTCGCGGGAATGACAAAATGGGAAGGAGAATC
>JAVCDD010000131.1 GCA_030765125.1 Candidatus Hatepunaea meridiana | reverse complement strand
GTTTTTCTGGATATTAACCCTCTTTTGTCATTCCCGCGAAGGCGGGAATCCAGGAGAAACAATAAGTTATCTGGATTCCCGCCTTCGCGGGAATGACAAAAGAGGGGGTTTTCGGTCAAGCACTACTTAGCATTGATTCGGGATTTATAGATATTCAGAACAAATCATCAGGTGTGTATTATGAGTTCGTTTAAGAATATTCCTTTATCAACCCAACTCCTCTTTATCCTTTTCATTTTATTGCTTGGATCATCAAGCGTTTTGAGCGAATGGTCACAGGATCCCTACGATCCGATGGTCGTTTGTGATATGCGTCACCCCTTGCAGTTTCCTCGAATTGTCATCTCAAGTGATGGAGGATGTATCATCGCTTGGCATGATTACCATCGCATGCAGATAGGAGTTCAGAAGGTTAATCGTGACGGTGAAATACAATGGCAAGAAGATGGCGTATTGGTGAAATATGATTATGAAAATGGAGCGCCAGGACAGGCTAGCGGCTATCCTTTTACTATGAGTAATCTTGTTTCCGATGGTGAAGGTGGAGTCATTATCATTTGGATGGATTGGACATATACAGACTTAATTGCAGAACCAGGCGCTGCATATAACAATATCATACTGGCAAGGCATGTTACCTCCGATGGTGAAGTAGAGTGGGGTGACAGACGTGGATTGGAAATATGTTCCTTTATACCGGAAGTGTGGAATGAAAGAAATGTAACCAATGTTATCCCTGACGGAGAAAGTGGGTGTATGTTTACATGGAGGGATGATTTAAATCCGGTTGACAGTCTTGAAAATGGTTATTATGCCCAACGATTGTCCATTGATGGTGAGTTGTTATGGGGCGAAAACGGTATTCGGCTGGGGTCGGGAAATGCATGGCCCTATATAGTATCCGATCAAGCCGGGGGATTTTTCGTTTACTTAGGCGCGGATGGTTATCAACATGTTAACAGCGAAGGTGAAACATGGGAGGAACCCTTGGGACGAGCTGTTGGTGATTGGTTTATATGGTCACGTCCCACAGAGGTTCGCGAAGGTGTTGTTTATTTTCTCTTAGGGAGGCGAATTGGAAGAGGAGTCATAGCACATCTCAATCAACTGAATGTCGAGCGTCAATGGCTTTGGAATATGCCAGGAGTACAGATTACACCTTTTGATGAGGATACTTTAGACTATAATATAAAGAGAATTAGCGATCATCGGGAAGGTTGTTATTTTGTATTATGTTTCCCCAGTCAAGGAAATCCATTGAGAGTGCAAAAGTTCTTCCATTTCGATAGCGACGGTGATCAGGTTGGACCAGCCAATGGAGTTGATATTCCTTACAATTTGGAGGGTCGGGGTGTCGCTGTAAACTCAGACAAGCAGGGTCTTTATCTCCGTTACAAGATTGAGGAGAACGACAGCCTTAGGTTCATAGTGCAAAAAATCGACTATTATGGTCGGATGCTTTGGGGTGAAGAAGGAGTAGTGGCTTGGGGGTACGCTTCAGAAGAACGAATCAGTAGATATTATTATGATATTGCTGTCGATAGTTATGGTAACCTGTTTTATACGAAAGGTTATGAACATCCGGATAGCAGGTATGATAAATTATATGCCTGGGTTGTCAGCAACAATGGGGAACTGGGGATAGTATCGGAGGAAATCCTGGGACCCCCGTCCGCCTTTCATTTACTATTACCTTCCGATTGTGACACAATTGATACATCGCATCCGACAGCATTTCGGTGGGAACGATCCTATGATCCCTCACCGGATGATGAAGTCCGCTATCGCATATGGGTTCAACTTGAGAACGACTCACTATCATATATAACAAATGATACTATTTGCGTAATCCAACTGGACACCTTATTTGAAGAGATTGAGCCGAGATGTTCAATGGCGTGGTGGGTGGAAGGAATATCGGAACCGGATACCGTGACCAGTCTTGAGCGATTTGAGGTTATCGTAATCTCTAACAGCGCAGATGATCTCCGTCAGATACCTCCCATGGAATTCAGCATTCAATCTATACACCCTAATCCATTCAACAGCAACCTAAACATTTCCGTTAATATCCCTAATCCTGAACTATTAATCTTAACCATCTATTCTGTTGACGGTCGCGTGTTAGAAACTATCCATTTCCCCGGGCTGTCCAAAGGTTCTCATACTTTATCATTTCCAATGAATTATCTGTCGTCAGGTAAATATTATATCTCCGCCCAACTGGGCAGGGAAAAACTAATTCGAGAAGCAGTTTTAATTCGTTAAAGGAGGATTTAAAATGCACATTGTCACAGAGAGTGTGCAAAGCCTTTGTGAGTATGGTCTTGAGGGTGTGACGATAATGTGACGGAAGGTGATGATGTGTTGTGGGGTGTCGTAGTGTCGTAGTGTCGGCAACTTGTTCTGTTGTGGTGTTATTGTAACGGGTATTTAGTGGGAGCGATGGAGTGACATAGATTGATTTTCCGGGGTCGGAGAAAGCGGAGCTATGTAACTGGATTCCCGCCTTCGCGGGAATGACAAAAGGAGGTTAATATAACAGCAAATTTTCTTCAGTAAAAAACGTGAAATAACGATGCTGATCTATT
>JAVCDD010000164.1 GCA_030765125.1 Candidatus Hatepunaea meridiana | reverse complement strand
GTTTTTCTGGATATTAACCCTTTTTTGTCATTCCCGCGAAGGCGGGAATCCAGGAGAAACAATAAGTTATCTGGATTCCCGCCTTCGCGGGAATGACAAAAAAGGGGCTTTCCGGTCAGACACTATTTAAGCCAAACGTCACAAGTAGAAATGCGACGAGAGACAAATAAGTTAAATTACGCATAGTACATCCTTTTGTTAAAATCTATTAATCCTTTTGAGAAATAACTATTATTCGCTGTCATCCCGAAGCTTCGGGATGACAGCATAGTAAAAAGTTTTGCCTTCAAGGACAGTGCCAAGACAGCGCGTTGGAGACTAAAAAGCCTATTCCACCTTCAACATATCCCCACTATATAAGAACCGTTTAACCTTCCGAGTCGACGTCTTTTGAAATTCTTCTTCCACTATTCGGAAACGGGTTATTCGCTTGTAATCTTCAAGTTCCTTCTGTGCTTCGCTGATCTCATTTTTTATCAGTTTATAAACGTCTTCCGGGCTTGCCTTTTTACCTTGCTTTTCAAAATAGATGTCGACCTGCTCATAATCGGGGAATATCAACGCTGCTACTTCTTCACCGTAGCCTGATTCCCTCTTGATACCAAGCACAAGAGATTCAGCGATATAAAGTCGGCGGTTCAAATGATGTTCGATTTCTTCCGGATAGATGTTCTTACCGCCGCCAGTGACGAGCATATTTTTAACTCTACCCATAATCTGGAGATATTCCTCGTCCCTTATAATTCCAAGGTCGCCCGTACTTAACCAGCCCTCATCGTCAAGAACTTCTTTTGTAACCTCTTCGTTTTTATAATATCCCATAAATATGTTAGGTCCCTTGACATAGATTTCACCTACACCAATTTCATTAGCATCAACAATCTTACACTCAACCTCAGGGAGTGGAGGACCTACGGTTGCGTGGGATACTTTCCAAGGGGGATTAACATGTGTGACAGGACTGGTTTCAGTCAAACCGTATCCTTGCATAAGACGGATACCCAGGCGGTTGAAGAACAATGCAGTAGACGGATCAAGCGGTCCGCCACCGCTGACGAAGAATTTTACCGTGCCGAAACCGGCTTTTTCGCGTAGTCCCTTAAATATCTTTTCACCTAAACTCATACCAACCTTATCACCTGCGCCAACGACGGAGTACATTGTATTAAACAATCCTTGTGTTCGCTTGCCTTTCTTCTTGATCCCGCGCAGAATACCAGCGTGCATCTTCTCGAACAGCAACGGTACGCCAACCATCATAGTCACATTGGTGTTCTTAATGTCGGCGACCAGATCGTTACTCTTCAGGCTGTGGGCGTAGGTTATACTGCAACCGCAATAAACCGGTAGTAGGAAGCCGGCAGTGCATTCAAAGCTGTGATGAACAGGGAGTACGGATAAAAATGTGTCATCGGTTTCCAGAGGATAAATCCTGCTGGTAGAGGCGACGTTCGACATAATATTTTGTTGGCTCAGCATAACGCCTTTACTGTGACCTGTAGTGCCGGATGTGTACAGTATAGCTGCCATTTCGTCCATATCCCGCTTGGGAAATACTGTCTGGTTTTCTTTGCCTATCTGAAGAACCATATCAAAAGGTATTGAATCTTCGACGCATTCATCGTCGAAACAGACCATCTTCTCCATTGTTGGTATCTTCTCCATTTCAGAAACATCCTTCAGGAACTTAGACGAAGCAATCAATATCCTTGCATCAGAATCAGACAGGATGTGTCGAATCCCCGCAGTTGGCATCATACTGTCCACCGGTACAACCACAGCGCCTGAGGTCTGGATGCCGAGGTAGGTCGCAGCCCATTCCGGACGGTTTTCACCTAATACCGCTACGCGGTCACCTTTACCGATCCCCTGGTTAATCAACCACCAGGCGATACAGTTCACTTTTTCGTGGAATTCATTATATGTGATTTCGTGATAGCCCTCTTTCGACCAGGTTCGCATAATCGGTCTTGACCCGAAGTCTGCTGCTGATTTTTCCGCCAATTCACTTAATGGAAAAACTCCGCGATCGGGACGAAGGTTGGATTGGTATGTATTCAAATGAGACCTTAAGATTGTTGATTGTCACTTGTCGATTGGAGAGTGGAAATCAAAGTTATTAACTTTTCATTATAATAACGGAAATGGTGAAACACAAGTGAAATGAGTCATAGAATCATTAATCATTCAAATGCTGTTCAAGAAGTGTTACAACTATAGCTAAAAAATATTTAATTCTTGCGATTTACATTGTATGTTTTAGGTTGAAAAAGAGTAGGGCACCACAAAGAACACGAAGATAAAAAAATGGCTTTGAACTTTAGGTTTTGATTGTGAATGAAACATTACTTTGTCAAGTGCAGAGTCCGCGTAGGAAATAAGGAGCAGTATACATGTTTTTCTGTAGAATGTAGTTAATTCAAAGAGTATTTATAAATAGGTATTTGGTATTGAGCGGACTCGGAGCATTCAGTATCTGGATGGGAACCTCTGTGGGATTGCGTTTGGGGTGGTTTTTTATAGGATTAACAAGAAAAACAGGATGAAGGATGAATTTTGAAGGACGAAAATAATACAAAATTCTCACTTCGTTATTTGTAATTCTCTTATAATCCTTCACTCCACAACCTTATAAAAACACCAAGCTTCCGCTCGTTGATCCGCATCAATATCCGCCAGCCAGCGGTGTACGGCTAATAACGCGTCGCTTTGAGCCAGAACTCCCTCGCGTATTACTGCATCTGAAACGCGAAAGGGGATATCTTTCTTCATAACAACCGCAAGAAGTGCTTCGTTATCCGATTTTTTTCCTGAGCTAAGTCCTACCGGCATACCCCAGTAAGCGCCTAACGGCGGGATGGAAAGCGTGTCACCTTTTTGAAGGAAATTGTCACTCATTAATGCATTGGGGAAGAGTACACTTAGCGAATCATTGGAATACATATTGAAAATAGTCACATAACAGTCCTTGGATGACAGGAGCTTGATGACCATTTCTTCACCGTTACGGAATGTCTCGAGGTTTAGTGTCATATCAATGGTAAAGTTCGGATCCGGCTCAGTAACTTTTGTTTCTATTCTTGCTTTAATAACGGCTGTATACTTTATCATCTGCCCACCACCGGGTATCGGAAGCATTTCGCAAGTATCTACGACGGTAACAATTTCCAGGAACAATCCTTTTGTCTTGGTGACAGTGAATTGGATGAAGTTATCGAAGGTTTCACTTCCACCGCAGTCTTTCTGTTCCCTCGCTTTAACGCCTGTTACTTCAAGCCTTGCCTTTGCCAGCGCATCCACACGCGCCTTCTCGAAAGCCAGGTTCCTTGCTTCTTCAATTGATATGTTTGTGCGTCTGATAACACCGGTTCCTTCGAACCATTCCTGAGCATAGGCAGGTGTTAGAATGGAAAGGGAAAGAATGAGAAGGGTTATGTATATTATCATTTTATTATTCCCTGCAAATACGAGTTCTGAGTGCGCGCTTCAGCGCGTATATTTTAAGAATAGATAACATAGCAAACACGCGCTGAAGCGCGCACTCAGAACTCTTTAACACTTATTTCTTAATTGCCGCAAGAAACTTGTCAGAAGATATCATTTTTCGTTCAAGGTCAAGTCTGATTATGTGATGCTTTCCACCGATATCTTGAGTAATAAGGAGTTTACCATCGTTACTGAACGAACCAAGCGACATTGCTGTTTTGCCAATAAATGTCAGTTTCTTAGTTGTTCTATCTATTAAAAGGGCGTGATTAACTCTATTATGAACTAACAGCTTCTTACCGTCAGGTGAGATCATAGGGAAATGAAGCCCTCGCCAGGTGATGTCAACTGTGATCCTGCCTCCGTTAACAGATCTTCTGAATATGCCTCTGTCGGTAGTGAAGATCAGAGAATCACCTTTTGGAGTGAATGTAGCTCCTCCGACAGGTTCACCAATACGGCTGACAACCTCCATTTTGCGCTTGTCAGGAAAGAGTTTGATAACTTCTATCGATGAACGCGAGCTGCCTACGTCGCGCCTGACCAAATAGATAGAGCCATCGTTTGAGAAATGCGGTACTACCGGCAGCAGGTTTTCGTCGGTGAGTTTCCTTGGTTTGGATCCATATTGCGGTCGAATGCGGTAAAGTTGAAATCTTGCTGAACTATGACTTGGCGACCAGTTATAACTATCTGAACCATAAAAATAAATCCATTTTCCGTCAGGTGAATATTTAGGCCAGGCAAGTGAAGGTAAATATTGTTGTACACCTTTCATTAAAGGTGTTTCCTGACCACCGCTTGCAGTAGCTCGATATATATAAAGATCTGGGTCGTTGCTTCTTCCAAGGTCTTTAATATATGTGATATACTTCCTATTAGGAGAGAGGGATCCGTCCCATCCTTTGACCAGTTTCTTCGAGTTGAAAGGATCGACTCCAACCAGACGACTGTATCGTTTAGCAAAGGATATATCGTTGACGGCATCCGGTTGTTGAGATGCCAGTTCGGTGAGTTTTTTTCGAGTTGAAGTGGAATCGCCTACTACCAGACCGGCGTCCAACTGAGCTATCCGTGCTTCAATATCTTCAGGGTGGTTGGTGACCTGCCATTCCAATTTCAGCCAGTCAACACCTGCAGGTCCTATGAGGAAACCAAGTTCCTGCACTACTGAGTCGGGCGGATTCTCACCATCAACTGCATTTAGTAATCTTTCAAAATAATCACGAGCGGCAATGGTGTCATTCATCCGGCAGGATACCATTATCATACTGGATAGTATTTCCGGTCGATCGCCTTTTTCACCTAATAGATTCCCAAGTTGTCGTTGAGCAATCGGTGCACTCATAAGGTTATACTTCTTTTCACCGAGAAATTGTACTGCCGGATTGTAGATAGCTTCAGATCTGCTGCTGTCTGGCCAATATTGGAGGGTTAATTTGATCTGTGTTTCGAGGGCGATTGGGTCTTCTATTAGAGCCATACATTCTATCGCCATCTTGTGTGATTTCCATCTTTTAGGATTTTCATTTATAGACCGCTGGAAATACCTGACCGCTTGATGAGGATTCTCTTTCTTGTTCAGCCAGTATATTCCGGCATCGTAGTTCTCATCTCCACATCCGGAGATAAGCAGTAATGGGATTGTAAATCCCATTAATAATAAAATCCTAATACTTGTTTGTGCCATTTTCAGCCCCTGATTAGATTGTTTAATTAAACTTCTTCAACAAGAAACCTCTCCGCGTCAATAGCAGCCATACAACCGCTGCCAGCGGCTGTGATTGCCTGACGGTACTTATCGTCCTGGACATCACCGCAAGCGAAGACACCGGGAATATCGGTTTTACTTGAATCCGGTTTGGTTATGATATATCCGGCTGGGTTTAGTTCAAGATAATCTCTGAATAGTTCTGTATTTGGTTTGTGTCCTATGCCCAGAAATGCTCCCTGAACTTTGACTATGCTCTCTTTACCAGTCTTAGTATTACGAACGCGTACTCCATCCAAGCCTATGCTTTCGCTTTTTATAAATTCGATGGGGACGTGATCCCAGAGTACCTTTATTTTTGTATTATTAAAGACGCGCTGCCTCATAATATTTGTCGCTCGCAGCTTATCACGGCGATGAATCATGGTAACTTTACTGGCAAATTTAGTAAGATATAAGGCTTCTTCGCAAGCTGAATCACCTCCTCCGATAACTACGATTTCCTTATCCTTGAAGAACCAGCCATCACAGGTAGCACACGCTGAAACGCCGTGCCCCATCAGACGAGTTTCAGACTCAAGCCCTAATAATCTTGCTGTAGCTCCCGTAGATATAATCAGTGCATCGGTGAGGATTAACTGCTTTCCTATGGTTATCTTAAATGGTCGCATGTCAAGATCAACGTTTGAAACCGCATCGGTGATGAATGTAGTTCCAAATTTTTCCGCTTGTCTGCGGAAATTGTCCATCAATTGCGGACCAAGAATTCCATCCGGGAAACCCGGATAATTTTCTACTTCCGAAGTAATCGTAAGCTGTCCACCCGGTTGAATTCCTTCTATAACTAAAGGCGCTAAATCTGCACGGGCAACATAGATCGCCGAAGTCAACCCGGCAGGTCCAGAACCGATTATGACGACGCGGTAGTGGTTGTTTGTGGTCATTAAGTATTTCCTTTTTTTACCGCAGATTACACAGATTAAACAGATTGCTTTTATCCGCATTCCTGCTAGGTTTCAAGTGAAACGTAATCTGACGGGAGAATATGACTAATTAGTGTCTGACCGGAAAGCCCCTTTTTTGTCATTCCCGCGAAGGCGGGAATCCAGATAACTTATTGTTTCTCCTGGATTCCCGCCTTCGCGGGAATGACAAAAAAGGGTTAATATCCAGAAAAACGG
>JAVCDD010000104.1 GCA_030765125.1 Candidatus Hatepunaea meridiana | reverse complement strand
ATGCTTTACTGAGCTGCTGTGTGTTCAAGCCATTTGTCAGGTTTGATTTAATCGGCATATTTATTTAATCTCCAATGGTGATGTTCGATGTCTGGCATTTTGCGTGCTTATGTGGTTCGTCGTTAATATCACAGCCTGGATCACCGGATAAAAACGAATGATCATTTCTCAACGCAGTTTCCAATTCCTCCGCGGTGGTTTCCACCTCAAGTGAAGTTTCCTTTCGCTCGACCTTGAATGCTTGCTCACCAAATTCCCGAATCAATAAACCAGTGAACACACACGCGATGGTTTCTCCGATCTTCGTCCCAGCCTCAATCATACAGGTTCTGGAAACCCTCTCCAGCCGGAAACGGGCTTCCAGGTTTATACGAGAGCGCCCGTAAATACCTTCAACCGCCATGACCGACAGTAGCAGCGAATCTTTCACGGCATTCATGGGAATCCCGTCCTTGATCCGATAGTGATATATGGTTTTGTTCATCTCGTTTCCTGGTTAATGAATCCCTTTACTCTATACATACCCCAAACGAATCAAAAGTGTCGCACGAAATCACAAATAATCTCTCAGTCCAGCCTTGTCGAAAACATCACGCAACGCATGAATAGACCTGTAAAGGCTTGATCGTGCGACACCTAACTTCCGTGCAACATCTGAGATGCTATACTTTGCCAACAGTTCACACAAATGACGTAATTCTTTCGGAAGATTCTTCATGACCCGCTCCAGATCGATATTAAGATCGATGCGCTCATCGGCGCTTCGAGCATTCGAATTAGTGAACCGCTGAAAAACTTCATTGTCCAATGTTGCCCACCTTTCTTCTGACAAGCCCGGTTCACCGGTGAAGACAAAATTGTTTAAGGAAATTGCTTCCACGTCGATGCGTCGCTTTTTTGCCTTCTGCGACCTGATCAGATCCGCGATCTTCTGCAGAACAACCCAGGTTATGAACGCCTCGCACGTTGCCCTGGCAGGATCATGCGTTGGAAGACGCTCTGCCAGTTCAATCATCAACTCCTGCTCGATGTACAGCCGATCATTTTGTGAAAAACCCGTTTGCCTGCATAATTGCTGGGATTTTATATGAACCAGTTTCACCGCGTAAGCATCGATCCCATCATAGTGGTTTCGACCTCCCAAAATTCCTCCCCCAGCCGAGGGGGAGTTCGCCCTGGGTGTCGATCTGCTTTAAAAAGCAAAAAACGGAAGTCGTCGTGAATGACGTCCCGAATCTTCGGGATCGACACCCACAACGACCTCCGTTTGTCGGCCAGTCGTTAGTCTGGTGTGATGTTAGTGAATTATTTTAAGTTGTGACGCGCTCTTCCAGCTGTAACTGAAAGGGCAAACCATCCTGCACCTTTAGTACCGGAATGAATCCGTTCTGCAACCGGTCGAAATACTCAAATACCTCAATCTGTTGCGCCTTGAGTTTGAAATCACCCTGTGGTGGTGAGGCTCTGCCGTTCGCTTTCCTGCCGAGCAACACCTCGCGGACCAGCCGCAGCGACTCATCGAATACCGGTTCACCGGCTCGGATGGTAAGATTCTCGATTCTTCCATAACTCATGTCCCGCATCAGGTCGAGCAAGCGCCTGCGGTCGCGGGATAGTTCTTGTCGTCTCATCTGACGTTAATCCCCATTCTATAATGTGTTCGCAAAGAAACTCTAATCGCCCCAAGGAGTCAATCCAATTGTCGAGGTCGTGCGTTATCCCCTAAAAAAAGTCGTCGTTTGGAAGTTTGACATACACTCCCTTACTCTATTAATTACCGGAAAGAGGTCAAATCTGTCGGGGAAAAATGAAATGTTTTTGCGAAAGTTGATCTTTTTCGATTTTTTAATGTTTCAATCCGCAATGTCCACCTTTAAATCCTCATAGTCCATGTTTCGCTTCAGGTCAAGCAGCTACTTGCGGTCATAAGATAACTCCTGTTGTCTCATCTGATAGTAATCCCCATTCTAACGAATTGTCGAAGTGACAATATGCTCCCCTCACTTATACCAAGTGTGTTTGAACGTAATTTGTGACATCAATTTGGTAACTTTTTTCGACGGGATTCAAAATTGTGACGGCTCACCCAAGTACATTCGACGGTCGACATCAACTCCCTATACTCTATACATACCCCAAACGAGTCGAAACTGTCCAAGGGATTCCCATGTTTTTCATAATGGTCATAAAATTTGCTGTTTCGTAGCCTAAAAGAAAAGGATTAATTCATCCCAACACAAGAACGGGGGGGCAACGGGGGTTTATCTGAGGGCTGGAACTGAATTTCGGGATATTACACCACGGGAAGGAGATGAATTGATGCGGAATCTAACTCTATGCCGTCAAAAGCAACGGGGGGACAACGGGGATGTGAAATAGTTGATATCTGGAAAAACCGGCATGGACTTTGATTCGACCCGTTTGCAAAAATAAAAAAAGGCTGGTCGGATAAACCAGCCTCTCTAAACAGTCCTGAAACGAATCTAAGCCGCTTCGCAGAGCTCCCGAACTATCGCCGACCAATGCTTCATTAACGTATCGGACACAAAATGGAT
>JAVCDD010000357.1 GCA_030765125.1 Candidatus Hatepunaea meridiana | reverse complement strand
GCGCAGCACCGTCCAACCAATCAACCTTAATTCAGCATTATTGCGCATCTTGACCTGATAACCTTCATTAACAGACCAACCGGGAATATTGTTGAAGTTGTAATCCGGGCGGTAGAAATGTCCGTCACCGTCTTTCATCATAATTAATGATCCTGCTTCAACCAGGTCTGCCATCAACACTTCGACGTCCTCTTCGTCAGGTTGAAGGTTGACTGAAACCATGTTCCAACCGATGTCTAAGTCTAATTCCCTGAATGTGTGAACCTCACCTTCAACAACATTCAAAGCCACCGAAATAACGGTCTGACCGCCGACTCCATCATGAGTGAAGACTAATTCACCTTCAAAACGATTGTCGGGCGGCAGGTCAGCAGAATTCAGAGTCAAGGTGAAGGCTTCACTCCCATCCGCAGCAATCTCACCTTCTTCCGGATCAACCTGGAACCACTCGCGGCGTCCCTCAAGCTGACATACAGCTATACGGTCAGGATTCTGTGCTACGCCAATGAACACCCAGCTATATATGTCAAGAGTGTTTGTGATACATATACCGCCGGGACGACCATTTACCCCATCGATCTCAGTAACCAGTGAAAAATCACCATTTTCAAGATTGACCTTACTGACAGAGAGATCGGTTTCCTCACCGCGTCCGAAGGCGTACAAATTGTATCCATCCGGATCGTCGGACCAATAGGCGAGACCATAAGTGCGCAGATCGCCTGGACGGTCTATTGTGCCTGTCAAATGACCGTCACGGTCGGAGATATAGATGTCGGAAGTAATGTTGGCGGATATGAACCGTTCACCTTCCGGATCATAAGTCAACGAGCGATAAGAATCCGCTTCACCTTCTATTTCGCGGATTAGTTCTCCATCGGTGTCGAATCCGTAAAGTATTCCTTCGTCAGAGCCCCAGATCAGTTCACCATCCCAGCACAGGTCGCGAATCCCATAGTCTGATTGGTGGAACTGGTCGAATTCGCGAACGAGTTCACCATCTCGATTGAAGACGTATATCTTATTATCATCTTCCCGATTGTTCCCTCCAGATACAAAGTAATGATCGGCAGCGAAGATTACACCATTGATCTGGTCGTCTTCAGCAGTTTCTTCAGCGTTCTGTGTCTCGCGCAGTTCCCATGGATCTGCGTTGGCATCACCAATGAGTTGACGTTCAACCCGGTAAACAAGAGGACCATTCCCGCCGTTAATGACTTCCCACCTGAAGATATGTTCCATATCAGGATTTAACTCCATAAAGAACTCATCTTCGCTTGGGGTGCATTCGGAATGAAGGAGTTCGACATTCAGTTCAACGTCATCTTCTTCTATCTCGACGTCTTCGGTTGTCGGAAGGTAATCAGGCGCTGTGAAGGTAAGTTCATACTCACCAGGAGGAAGATTTTGCAGGGAGTAATTGCCTTCATCATCCGAGAAGCGTGAAAAAATATAACGATCCATATCGATTCGCACATCACTAACGGGTTCATCGGTAGCTGCATCAGTTATTGTTCCAATGATAGCGGCAACATCGGCATCTATAGACAAGACTGCTGAGATTTCGATCAATGTTTGATCTAATTGATCGCGGTCTTCTTCTGTTTCTGCAAGTTCAATTAGCACACGCATCTCATAGACACCTTCTTCCATCTCTTCGGTATTAAACAGAAGATCAAATGACTCCTCATCATTTGCCTGAATGACGCCCTCTTGTGGTTCAGCGACAATCCATTTAGGTTCAGCGATACCATCATCCATTATAAACCAGACACCATCATGCGCATGACACCAAAGGTTTTCAGTATCATGACCTATACCATAAGTTGATTGATGGTTAAATCCTGTTTGCTGAATTACTTCCGCTTGATCCTCTTCAACATTGAGCTGGTTGATTGTCATTGCTTCACAACCGAGCAGCCACATATGTCCATCTTCGTGCTCCGGCACCCATACGATGCTTGCCCATTCAGCGCCTCTAACGTTCCCGCAATTTACATTTCTGATATTCTCACCTTCCACTGAGATATTATATAGATTCTGATCATCCTCAAAGGCAGGGCAGATATACCACAGGTTTTCTCCATCCCAGGCTACGCCGAAGGCGCCTTCACGATCATTATCTTGAATCCTTATCCTTGACAACTCGTCACCTTCATTGTCAACACGTATCAGTACCGGTTCATTAAGGCTGCCTAACCAGAATGCTTCGCCATCCCAGCATAAACCAGTACAGCCACCAGGGATTCTCACGTTTTCAACTTCAATTTCGCCATCAAGATTTACAGCGATCATTTGTTCTTCATGGGTAATACCCCACATCAGTTCTCCATCCCAGGCAAGTCCATTCCATATTGCCTCACCGAGATCAAATTCTTCTAAGATATCACCAAAGTCATCGCGTCTGGGACCGCGACGTTGCTGTTCCTCCATTTCCGGAGTAACAAAGCTGATTTCGAAAGAAACATCGGATTCTCCGTCGTTGGTTAGAATCATTTCTACGCTTTCTTCTTCATTTGCCTCTAACGATACAATAACGCCAAAGGGAGTAAGATTAACTTCAGCATTTAATGGATAAATGCAGAGCGCAATAATCATCGAAATGATGAAGAAATGATTGAATTGTTGGGTTTTCATTGCTGATCTCCTTAAGTTGTTGGTTATTACTTTACTAAATGTTTGAATTCTGGTACTTCTTAATTGTTTAAATAATTTGGAGTTCCGCGTAGGGGCCGATTCCTGCTTTCGCTGAGACATACTTATCGAGCCCCGCTGCATTAGTTGAAGGGGAAATAAGGGGACAGTATACCTATTTTATTAATACTCTTTGAAATAACAACAGTCCACAGAAAAATAGGTATACTGTCCCCTTATTTCCTTTATTTAACCAATATGATCTTGCGAACTGTGTTAAAATCGCGAGCTTTCATCTGTACAAAATAAATACCGGTTGAAGTTGATTGACTATGCCATACTGTTGAATATCGTCCTGCAATCCTTTTTCCATCAAATAAACTCGTTACTAACCTACCATTAACATCAAATATTTGTATCAAAACATTTGATTGAACAGGCAGTGAATAGTAAATATTTGTTTTCGCATTAAACGGGTTTGGATAAATTGATGTTATTGCAAATTCATCCGGTATTTCAACCGGAGACTCTAACAATCGAATTACTGTTATTCCATCAATAGTGTAAATCAATTCACCGGATAGTATTTCGAAATCAAGTTTATATAATTCAGCGTTTGAGAAAAGCTTGACATCAAAAGTCTCATCCTGAACAGCTCCGTCAATCTCATCTGTCACCGGATCATCACCCCAAACAGCTATACCGCAATACCCATCCTGAAGTACACCGGAACCAACTAATTTACCTGAAGCATAAACGCCAATGTCTCCAGTAAGAGATGGATCGGTCAGCGCTAACAGGCTCATATTCATTCCAGTTGGAGTATGTACTGGTAATAGTCCCGGTTCAGTATATACTGAAGTTTGACGTCGAATATCGTCCCTATACGCATCCTCGCGTTCAGACACATAAATCAGTTCCACATCAGCATCCACGTTTATTTGGTAGCCCTGACCTTCACACATATTACCCATATTACAGTAATCCCAAGCAGGAATATAGAAATTCCCGAAACCGTCTTTGCATATAATCAAGTGATCCTCAATTCCTGATAGTGCGAGCGTCGATTCTATCGGAGAACGAGGATAATATGATATAAGCTGCCAGCCTTCTTCAAGTCGGATTGGTTCGTCAGCCGCTACCGACCAGCCTTCCAATGTCAACTGCGCCGCATCACGCATTTTAATCTGATAACCTTGTTCAACAGACCAGCCGGGGATGTTGTTGAAGTCATAATCAGGACGGTAGAAATGACCGGCACCGTCCTTCATCATCACTAATATATCTTGCTCAACGAGGTCAACCATCAATACTTCGACATCCTCTTCATCCGGCTGAAGATTGACCGAAACAGTGTTCCAGTCCCTTAATAGATCAAGTGTACGAGTGGTATGAATTTCTTCTCCTGTTACTTCCAATCGTACGGCAATTTCAGTACGTCCCCCGATGCCGTTATGATGAAAGACGAGTATCCCCTCAAATGTATTGTCAGGAAGTAAGCCGGTGGCATCCAGAGTCAGGACGAAATCCT
>JAVCDD010000270.1 GCA_030765125.1 Candidatus Hatepunaea meridiana | reverse complement strand
ATGCCGTTATGATGAAAGACGAGTATCCCCTCAAATGTATTGTCAGGAAGTAAGCCGGTGGCATCCAGAGTCAGGACGAAATCCTCTCTTCCTTCAGCCTCAATCTCACCTGCTTCCGGTTCGATCCGAAACCAATCACGGTACGTGGCAAGCTGCCAGATTGCTACTCGATCAGGATTCTGTACTATTCCGATGAATACCCAACTGTAAATGTCAAGCTGATTGGTGATACAGATACCACCAGGACGACCGTTGTCCATATCTATTTCAGTAACAACAGTCAGATCACCGTTTTCCAGATTCATCTTATTAACCATAAGATCGGTCTCATCACCACGACTGAAGACATACAGATTGTAACCATCCGGATCGTTGTACCAATAAGCAATCCCATATATACGGAGACCATCAGGACTATCAATTGTCCGTACTAACTCTCCATCTCGATCACTGATGAAGATACCTGAAGTGATGTGAGCGGATATGAACAGATCGTTATCAGTGTCATAAGTCAAAGAACGATAAGAGGACGCGTCACCTACGATTTCGCTTACCAGTTCGCCTTCAGTGTTGAAGCCGTAGAGAATATCATCATCTGCGCCCCAAATCAGTTCGCCGTCCCAGCACAGATCGCGCATTCCATAGCTAGACTCGTGAAACTGGTCGAATTCGCTCTCAAACTCGCCATCTGAGTTAAAAACATATATTTTACTGACATTATCACGATTATTCCCACCGGAAACAAAGAAGCAATCATCGGCATAGACAACACCATTAATCTGATTGTCTTCTACGATTTCCTCAACGTTTTGAACACTGCGCAGTTCCCAAGATTCAGCATTAGCACCACCGATGAGATGCCGTTCAATCCTGTAGGTCAAAGGACCATTACCCCTGTTGAAAACCGCGAACCTGAAAGTATGGTCCATATCAGGTTCCAGTTCTATAATGAAATCGTCATTGCTTGGAGTGCAATCGGAGTGAAGAAGGGCTACGTTCAGTTCGACGTCGTCTTCTTCGATCTCAATGATCTCGGTAGTAGGCAGGTAATCGTGAGCGGTGTAAGTAATCTCGTAATTACCTGGTGGCAGATTATCGAAATTATATTCGCCTTCGTCATTACTGTAACGTGTTATGATATAGCGATCCATTTCAATAGTCACATTTTCAACCGTTTCATCAGTAGCTGCATCGGTAACTACACCGGACAAGTTAAAGGTTGGATCATCAACCGTTATAACCACCGATAACTCAATTAGAACTTGATTTGGATCATCTCGATCATCTTCCGGGTCATAAAGTTCAATTTCAAGCAGAATATTATAGATGCCTGCTTCACAACCCTCCGATTGGATGAGGATGTCTACGGCTTCGTAATCGTCTGCTTGAATAACGCCGTTATCAGGATCTACGGTTATCATGCAGAACTCTACAATGCCGTCATCAATCACATACCAGTCGTTGCCGCGATTAGCAGATGGATACCAGAGGTTTTCTCCATCGTGTTCGAGTCCAAAATTATTATCTAAATTAAGATTAGTCTGCTGGATAATCTCAGTTTGATCATCTTCGACTCTTAACTGATATAAAGTGCCGTGATTATGCAGTACCCAGAGTTGTCCGTCCTCGTGTTCAGGCATCCAGGCGCAGGATAACCAGCTACGCTCAATATTCCTTAAATCCAAGGTTAGTATGGTTTCACCATCAGTATCTATCTGATAGATAAAAGTCGTGCCTCCTCTATAATCGCAGAACCACAGGTTTTCACCATCCCATGCGATACCCGTTGGTCTCGTTCCTTCAGGATTAAAACTACGGAGTATTTCCCCATTCGTATCAATTCTATATATCAGTTCAGTACTGCTGCTGCATACCCAAAAAGCTTCGCCATCCCAACACATCCCCATTGGATTACTAAAGTTCAACTGAGCTATATCTTCCACTTCACCGTCCATATCAATAGCTATCATATTCCTGCTGTCATGATTGACGCCCCACATTCTTTCACCATCCCATGCTAAACCAGTCCACCATCCACCTCCAGCTTCGAAGGTAGCTATTCTATCACCAAGGTCATCGCGGCGCGGACCTGCCTGGCGGTCGTTTTCATCTTCGATGATGTAGTCGCTAATACTGAAACCTACATCATCTTCACCACTGTTGCGAAGTACCAGTTCGACGTTAGTCTCGTCATTTTCTTCGATTGATATGGCGAAACCAAAAGGTTCAATGGTAATTTCAGCGTAAGTTGTAAGTGACAGAGACAGAAGCAGGATGATCGGAACGCTGATGATAATTTTAGACCTGAGGTTTTTCATCGTTAACTCCATACTATTTAATCAACATTATTTTCCTTGTCAAAGTTTGCTCGGAAGCATTTAGCCTCAACAGGTATAATCCGGATGGCAGCTCAACCGCATTCAGATTTGCAGTATGAATACCAGACTGTTTTGATTCATTAATCAGAACAACGACTTCACGACCATTTAGATCGAACAGCTTAAGTTCAACCTTAGCCGGCATCGGCAATGAATATGTTATCCTTGTCGTCGAGTTGAACGGGTTAGGATAAATACTGACTATTTCAAACTCTGAAGGTGGCTCTGTCACTGAACTAAGTTTTACCACACAGAAACTGTCAGTCTGATAAACTGGGGTTCCTGAGAGTATTTCAAAGACGACTGGTTGTCTACCACCCGATTCAATTAGTTGTATCTCCAAATCTTGATCTTCCAAAGCTCCGTCAATCTCATCTGTCACCGGATCATCACCCCAGACAGCAATACCGCAATAACCATCCTGAAGTACACCGGAACCAACTAATTTACCTGAAGCATAAACGCCAATGTTACCAGTAAGAGATGGATCGGTTAGTACTAACAGACTCATATTCACTCCGGTTGGAGTATGTATAGGTAAAAGTCCCGGTTCAGTATACACCGACTCTTGTTCCCACGCTGGAGCGTGGGAACAAGAGCGCATCGCATCCTCGCGTTCAGACATATAAACCAATTCTACATCCGCATCCACGTTTATTTGGTAGCCCTGACCTTCACACATGTTGCCCATATTACAGTAATCCCAAGCAGGAATATAGAAATTCCCGAAACCGTCTTTGCATATAATCAAGTGATCCTCAATTCCTGATAGTGCGAGCGTCGCTTCTATCGGAGAACGAGGATAATATGATATAAGCTGCCAGCCTTCTTCAAGCCGGATTGGTTCGTCAGCCGCTACCGACCAGCCTTCCAATGTCAACTGCGCCTCATCACGCATCTTGATCTGGTAGCCCTGTTCAACAGACCAACCCGGAATGTTGTTGAAGTCATAATCAGGACGATAGAAATGACCGGCACCGTCCTTCATCATCACTAATATATCTTGCTCAACAAGGTCAGACATCAATACTTCGACGTCTTCTTCATCCGGTTGAAGATTGACCGAGACAGTGTTCCAGTCCCTTAATAGATCAAGTGTACGAGTGGTATGAATTTCTTCCCCTGTTACTTCCAATCGTACGGCAATTTCAGTACGTCCCCCGATGCCGTTATGATGAAAGACGAGTATCCCCTCAAATGTATTGTCAGGAAGTAAGCCGGTGGCATCCAGAGTCAGGACGAAATCCT
>JAVCDD010000059.1 GCA_030765125.1 Candidatus Hatepunaea meridiana | reverse complement strand
TTTTGTCATTCCCGCGAAGGCGGGAATCCAGGTAATCTATTGTTTCTCCTGGATTCCCGCCTTCGCGGGAATGACAAAAAGGGGTTAATATCCAGTAAAATGATGGTTTTCGGTCAGACACTACTTATGCAAAAGGGCTCGATAAATCGGCCCCTACGCGGAACTTTTAATGTTTCAAACAATTATAAAAACCAATATTGATACTTAACAAAGTAATGATAGTCATTGTATTTTTTCCCGATTAAAGATATATTTTACTTGACAAATGCTACAACCGTTGTTATATTTCCGCTCAATGAGGGAAATAGTAGCGTAAGCATCCCCCTTGCGAACAAACACACGCACGAAGACCTACGCTATTGCCCTTATGGAGAAGTCAGGATTTGACCTAACCCAACCTGATTGTGTTTTCTTTCCTTAATTTTCTCCTTATTATACATCTAAGCACTGTTCACGTTGATTGACAGACAGGAATGTCTGTCCTACCCGGTAAACGACAGACAGGAGTGTCTGTCCAACTGCGAAACAAATAACAAAATACAATAATTAATTTTAGGAGTCTGAAAAATGACAAAATGCAAATTATTTACCGTTTGCATCCTGACGCTTGCACTGCTTCTGGCAACAACTTCCCAGGCTGAAGATGCTTTCTGGACCTACCGCTTCCAGGTTTCGACCGACGGTGGCGAGAACTGGTCTGAAATCATCGGCGCCGGTGACACCGGACTGTGGGAAATCGAAGGTGAAGGCGAAGATGCCGATACTACATCAGTTTATCAAGGCAACTTCGAAAACTTCGGATCGGTTATTGATGCCGACAACTGTGTTAACTTCCTTGCACCATTGTACGGCTACGGCGATTACAACCCATTAGACCGAGTAGACGGCATCTATCACATTAAAGTGGACGTTGAAGGTAACGCCATGTATAATCTGGTTGCTGCTATGGGTGAAGGTGACTTTAGCTGGGTTGACGCAGGTATTGACGCTGACGGCAACCTGTACACTATTTGGGTTAACCGTATTGTTCCCGACGAAGGTGTAAGTTATGGTGAGCTGTACGCCGCCAAATCAACCGACGGTGGTGAAAACTGGACTGAGCCCTTCATGCTCTCCGGAGAACTTGATGTTGACAAAAGCTATCCGCACATGACCAGCAACGTCGGTGAATTCTTCTATGTGATCTACCAGATACCTGGTGAAGTTGAAGAGACATGGGATCATAACATCCTTAAGGTTCCTGCTGCTCTCGAGGGTGATGTAGCGCTACAAGTTCCCGGCGCAACTTCTGGTACTTATGCTAGCTATTACACAGGCGGTGTTGATCCTATCCAGCAGGACGTGGCTGCCGGTTACGTCTACTTTGGTGTTCGCAACGTGGATTTAGACGGTGTCGCTGTTGGTTACACCAGTGACGGCGGTGAAAATTGGGCTGTTGACGGTGTGCCCGGAGCACAACGCTATCCAAGCATCGGGCTGGATCTTGCCAATGAAACACCTTGGGTGTTCAGTAATTTCGGTGTGCCTGACGAACCAGGTTTACATCAAAATTGGTACTCCTTCGATGAAGTCGGTTACGGCGGCGGTCAATGGACTGAGGCTGCTGCTCTTGATGGCGTTGAATACCCTGGCGAGATGTTATACACCTCTATGGGCGCCTGGACGACCAATGGACGCGTAATTGGAGGCTGCAATGTCTGGGCATATCCAGATCCTTACATAACACCAATTGGCTACCAGATCAAGTATTCCGACGACAGCGGTGAAAACTGGTCGGAAGCCATCCGGTTGTTTGACATCTGGAACGACGGTATTCAGGGCGGTCCTCTTACACACTGTCATCTTATGGCAGGCGCTGAAAACTATGTCTTCCTCGCCTTTGGCGGCAGGTACGGCTATACCGACATCGTAGCTCCGGAAATCGCAACTACGGATATGTCCTCTGTTATGCTCGGAGAGGATAAAGTTCTAACCGTTGAAGTCAACGATAACGTAGACATCTATTATTACGATGAGGACGAGTACTGGGATGTCTGGATTGACTATTCAAAGCAAATCAATGATACCACTATCTATGGTGGAACGTTGATGTACGATTCTCTTGACATCGACGCTAATGGTATTGGTACATACTGGTTTACCATGCTGGATTCCGTCGAATACGCGGACACTGACACAACCACTGCGTGGCATCTATTTGAAGCAGGAGACCAAATTCCGTGGTATTCATACTGCTGGGACGACGCAGGCAACCTCGCTATCGAGCACGGCGGTAATTGGGATAACGTGTGGACGGTTAACGAGGGCTGGACTGAAGTTAAAAATGACGAAGCTAATGTACCAGTCAAGTTCGAGGTTGGTCAGAACTATCCTAACCCGTTCAACAGTTCAACAATCATTCCGTTTACTCTGAATCGTTCCTCATTCGTGAAGATTTCGGTTATCGATATGAACGGTAGATTAGTCGAGACACTCTTTGACGGCAGAGCTTCTGCCGGCAAGAACCAAGTCGTCTGGACTGGTGACAGAGTTCCCTCCGGTGTTTACATCTATATGTTCGAGACTGCCGGAATGAAGCATATTGGTAAAATGACACTTGTCCGTTAAGAAAGTGTAAACAATTGTAAAAGCAAGAAAGTGTGAAAGCAACGGAGAAATCTGTTAAACTTTCACACTTTCTTACTCTAAGCAGTAGAATGTTGTATTAGGTATTAACACCTGACACAACCTCTTTTTTCTACCACAGAGTCCACAGAGAAACACTTTGCGTTCTCTGCGCTCTCCGCGGTGAAAAACACTTTCTCACTTTCACACTTATTAATCAGGAGGTTTCGTGAAGGTTGTGCGTAATCATACCTTTCATTTACTCCTGTTCATATTCGCATTTCTATTCGTTGTAAACGGTACATTATGGGCAGGTGTAACAGGTAAGATATCTGGAGTGGTGACGGATGTAAGTACGGGTGAGCCGGTCGTTAACGCTAACGTCGTGATTGTCGGAACCGACTTTGGCGCTGCCACTTCGCTCGATGGTGATTATTTCATCATGAACATCCCACCCGGTAAATATTCCGTAACTGCGAGTTACGTGGGCTATATCGCCGTAACTCAGCAGGAAGTAATGGTATATGCCGACTATACCACAACATTAGATTTCAAACTTGAATCGACGGTAGTAGAGGGACAAGAGGTTGTCGTCAAGGCACGCCGTAAAGTACTGCGTCACGACGTTACAGCCACTACCCGTATGACTACCGGCGATGAGATATACAATATGCCCGTCGCCGACTTCGTAGGCGCACTGGGAACGGTCGCAGGCGCTGTCGGTACAGGCGCTAACATACACATCCGCGGCGGTCGATACGGACAGGTTGCATACCTTGTTGATGGAATGGAAGTTAAGGATCCACTCCGCAACTCGCGCATGCTTAAGGTAGGCAGTCCCGCCGTAGCTGAAATGATAACTATGACAGGTGGCTTCGACGCTGAATTCGGCAATGCGCAATCTGCTATCGTAAACGTCGTAACTCGAGAGGGTGGAAAAGACGAGTATCACGGCAGGATCAAGTATATGTTTGATGATCTTTCACCGAAGAATGACGCAATATTTGAGGATATCTCAACTCACATATACCACGAGTATGATGATCCGGATCGTGCACCACTCGATGAGACCTTTGAAACACGGTGGCAACCACCTTCAAAATATCAGAATTGGGATTACTTTGAGGCTTCACTGGGAGGTCCTGAACCTTTTACATCTTATATACTTCCGTTAATAGGTCTCAAAATTCCTGGATATATGACCTTCTTCGCCGCATCCGATTTAACTGGTCGCAATACATCTTCCAATGGGCTCTATATTGGTTCGTCACCTGATATGAAACATAATTCATCAGGAATTCTTGGATTGACCGACGGTAGATTCAATGCCCAAAAGGAGCATACGTTCTTCAACGACAACTTCCAGCTTACATATCAAATGAATCCCAAGATGAAGCTGAAGATGGCGTATCGCAACAGCCGTACCTGGATTAACCCATACTACTTCAGATTGAACCGCTCCTTCCCGTATGATTATACACCGGATGAAATCAACCTTATCTATCGGGATTGGGTCAGCAGCGTCACAGGCAGATCTACCGACGGTGAGAATTTTGTGTTCGGTGAGGACGATGACAACGACGGTAGAATTGACGAAGAGGTACTCAACGGTAAGGATGACGATCTCGATGGTATCATAGACGAGGATGTGCAGTGGTATCAATACAACGCTTCGGATCACACCCGTTTGCAGCGGATTGACGACGAACAAATGATCCTAACCTGGGACCATACGCTTAATCGTTCCACTTATTACCATTTGAAGTTGTCTCGCTATAAAGCTACGCGTAAACGGCGCGCTGCCGATAAGGATGCTAATGAGTATGGTGAGATTCAGGAACCATTCACCGATCTGCCTGGGGTGGACGGCAAGTACAACGGTCGTTATGATACGGGAGAGCCATTCAATGATCTCGACGGCGATGGTATCTGGGATCCAGGCAACCCTCAAAATAGCTACCGCAATTGGCATGGTTTCTACTATACTGGTGATGGACTTGGCAATGACGTCGGTCAGCTTGTTCCGATTCACCTGGAAGAGGAATCTTACGTCTGGGCTGCAAAGTTGCAAATAACAAGTCAGTTCCATAAAAACCATCAGTTGCGTGGAGGTGTTGACGCTAACTACTATGATTTGCATACTTACTATCCTGGATATCCGAGTATCGATAATGACGGTTGGGGAACTTATTCTACTGAATACAGTGTCTTTCCCAGCGACGGCGCTGCATACATCCAGGATAAAATGGAGTACAAAGACATAACCTTAACGCTTGGCGGCAGACTCGATCTCTTTATGCCGGGCGAACAGGTTCAAGAAGTGATGGCGACAGATTCAACAAACGAACATTGGACACAAAATTATATTCCTTTCGATGTTCCGAAAAAGATAAAGACGTATTATTCACCGCGTCTTGGTGTTTCTTATGCAGTTACAGAGAACGCTTATCTGCACGCTCACTATGGTCACTTTTACCAGAGACCGAACTGGGATGATATGCTTGAGGATGCCAATACCGAGATATTAGGCGGAACGCCACTGGTTGCTAACCCTGACCTTGAACCGGAAAAAACCGTTTCTTATGAGGTCGGCATCTCGTGGAATCCCTATCAGGATTATCTAATAGACGTTACCGGTTACCTCAAAGACATCAAGAACTGGATCAATACTGAGGACGGCAAATCCTGGTTCCAGGAAAAATTCCCGCAATGGGCAAGCGCAACAAGAAACTTCGCCAGATACAACAACCAGGACTATGCCTTTGCCAGGGGACTTGAGTTTTCACTTTCCAAGGAATATGGTTCCAATTTCTCCGGGCGAGTATCCTACACACTTTCCTGGGTAAACGCTAAAAATGCTTACGATATTGGAACACAAGTTATTCGTAACGATTACGTCGAGCCTCCGGTTGCGTTGCCGGCGGGTTGGGATCGTCGTCATTCAATTGTGGGTATTTTTGGTTTCAGTTATGGACCAAAGGAGCCGTTATTCGGCATTCGAGGCGCTCCCTGTGAATGGGAAATCAACGTCCTGTTTAACGCCGTTAGCGGTCTGCCGTATACACCAAGCGACGCCAGTGGAACTCGTATCGAAGGCAAGGAAATGTCGGAGCGTACACCCTGGACATATAACACTGATATGAACATTGCCAAGTTCTTCACCTTCGGCAACTGGCGCACTTCAATATGGCTGCAAGTCAGAAACCTGTTTGATATTAAAAATGTAATGGCAACCGATGACAACTATGGTCGCGCAGGCAGACCGAACGCTTATGATGACTTGACCGGTGAAGCTGGCTGGGTCAACGACTCCGCCTCTCCGAACTATGTCCAAAATCCAGTTGCCGGACCTAATCCCGAAGCCTGGGACAACCCGCGTCTTATACGGGTCGGTCTTGGACTTGAATTTTAACCGCATAGAGGAGATAATATATGAATAACAAATTCTGTAATCGGGGACAACCTCGAGCGTTGTGTCAAGTGTTAACACCTGACACAACATTGAAGTCATTGTTGAGAATGACTATGACAACAGTTGCCGTAGCGATCTTCTCTGTGCTGATGCTTGGACCATTCAGTTCGTTGCTGGCGCGGCGAGGCGATGCAGGACCTGTCAGGGATAAAGGGGCGCCCGCTCGCACGGATGCCGCCGGCACCAAGGACAGGTTTATGCACGACGTCGGCAACGTGAGAATGACGCTCACTAACTGGGGTGAGCAGGGAAATCCGGATCAGTTAGCCGGTTACTTCGGTTTCGAGTTCCCTGCAGGATCCGAAAACGATTTCCTGTTCAGTTCCGGTATATGGGTCGGCGCTATTAAATCCGGTCAACGCCTGGTTTCGACTGGTACTGATGGTGATGACGGTACAAATGAATTTGCCCCGTCATTCGACAGTTATATTGCAACTTCCAAACAATATGCCGAGCTTGCCGGAAAAACATACATTATGGGCGCTAAGGAGATTGACGACGACGGTGACTGGGACATTGCTACCGACGACCTCGACGGTAATGAAAAGCCCTCACCTGACTGGGACGGTGGTGGTGGTTTCATCGGTCACGATGACGATGGTGATGGTGTGATTGACGAGGAAGAAGCTAACGGCGAGGACGATGACGGCGATGGCCTTATAGACGAAGACACCTGGGATGGTGACGACAACGGCGACGGCAATTGTAAATATGATCCCGAACCTCATATTGACGAAGACCCTGCAGGCGACATCTCCCACGACTTCATCGATAACGATTTCGACGGCTACGTCGACATGGATGATGAATATCCACCCGATGACCCGTCGAAGTGGTATGACGGCGATGCTGTACCTGGCTCGAACGACGATGATGGTGACGGACTTGAGGACGAAGACGGTGTTGCCCGCGGCACACAGGAATTCTTCTGCGTCTATGACGATTGTGACGCTGGCGCTGCAGTAACCCCTGACCCTGACGGTCATACTCCGCTGAACGTTATGGTTCTGCAACGGACTTACGCCTGGGGTGAAGCTTACGCCGGTTCGTTTATCCTGGTGGATCTGATTGTTCGCAACGTCGGAGAAGTACCACTTACCGATGTGCATATCGGGTTGTTTGCCGATCCTGACGTCGCTGCGAAAGGTGAGTCAGGTGATGATGCATCTGTGGACGACTGGAATTTCTACGACAGCGAAAACCTGATGATGATTCAGGGGGATGACTCAACAGACTCCGACGGTTTCGGACCAGGCATATTCGCAATGAAGATTGTTCGCTCACCAGCTCCGCTTGAGGAACTGGACATTGTGTTCAAGAATTTTGATCGTGTGTCCGGTGGTGATCCGGAACTGAACTCTGACAAGTTCGATATGATCTCGGACGATCCGGCGAACAACAGTGGTCCAACAGGAGAGTTAGGCGACTGGCGCTACTTGATGGGCTTCGCACCCCGCGTTGGAAGCTGGACGCTTATGCCCGGTGATGAACTGCCGGTAACTGTTGCGTTCATTGCTGGTATTGACGTTGCTGATGTTCAGAAGAACGCACAGTGGGCACAGCGCATCTACGACAACGACTTCCGAGGACCCGCCGCTCCTGATCAACCGGTTTTCAGTCTCGAAGCGTATCCCGATCACATCCGGGTTCACTGGGAAGACAATTCCGAAAGTTCAGTTGATCCGATTACACAAATTGAAGATTTCGAGGGTTATGTCATTCAACGCTCAAGCGACACCAACTACTGGTGGACGATGAAGCAGTATGACATAATTAACCGTTTGCCCACTCCGGAATTTGAGCGTGAAAATCTCAACCTGGGTATGCCTTACGATGAGACCCCATACCCAGGCGTTAACTGGGATTGGAGAACTGATGCCAATGGTGATACGGTCGGTCGAAACTACTGGTACGATGATTATGACGTCCTGCGAGGCTGGACGTATTACTATATCGTGCAAGCGTTTGACCAAGGAATCGTGGGCGCCGGCGTGTTGATTACACCTATCGGTCAGTCCTACTTGGGCGCTACTGCAGGTTACACCGAAGCGACCTCTACCATTGGTACATCGGTAGATGAAGTATTTGTGGTGCCTAATCCTTATAAGGGAAGTCATGAACAGGAGTATAGTGGAGCTATGAACGAAGCTGACGTGAAATACTACCCACGCAAACTTTGGTTTATGAACCTTCCTGCAGGCGGCGCCGATATTGATATCTACACCATTGCCGGTGATCATATAGTCAATCTTGAACATCCAGCCGGAAACGACATCTATCTCTGGGATATGAGGAATAAATATCATCAGGAGATAGTCAGTGGTATATACTACTACGTTGTCGAATCCGAAGCCGGCAATATCAAGATTGACAAGTTTGTCGTGCTGAAGTGAGGTGCATAATGAAAAAAAATAAATCTATGTTGTGTCAGGTGTTAACACCTGACACAACGGTATTCTATTTGATGCTGGTTGTTCTAATAGCAATCAGTCTAATCCTGTCAGCATGTGACGAGGATCGTGTATTGCCCGTCGAACCGGATGCATCCAGTCACACTGAAACTATCATGTTGCTCGACGATGTACCTGCCAACGGACAGGATCTAAGGGCAACTTTCGAACTGTTAGGTGATGTTGTAGACGGTTTCATTACGATTGCCTGCTTCATGACACCTGATCCGGTCAATGCTGGTTGGAACGCCGATCTGGAATGGTTCGAACGAATGAGTGTTGAGATGGACTCCATTGATTCGGATAATCAGGAAGTTGACGTTGCTATAATAAATATCGAGCTGCAGGGCGTACTTACGCCGGAAGATTCATTGAAACTCGACAGTCTGCGCAACGTTAAGACTGACAATCTGGCTGAGATAGGAATTCGTGAATTCCGTCGTGACTCCCTCGACACCTGGCTTGACGATCGCTTCAAGCTGTCTATATGGATGAACAACGACACCACTGAGTTTTATCCCAACGCTGTCTACCTCGATTCAAATGCTTACGACTATCTGGGAGATCAAACTTCCGTCTGGGGTCAGGGATTCTACCTTGCACCACCGGAGCTTTACGATCTGACAGATACGACAAGCTTCAGACGAGGCAAAACAGTTCGACTTGACCTGGAAGAGTTCTGGATTGCAGATGGCGGCTGGGACATTGGAGGACCATACTTCCACGATACTAAACCAACCCGTGGAACCCAGTATACCAACCAATACCCGATACGCGATTTAGCAACGCGTCTGGACGGAGCGCTTCATTTCAGGTTTGGTGAAGCTAATACAAACACAAGAGTTACAGCCAGTCTCTACGTGGTCTATTCAACAGCGGAGCGGCGATGAAAAACAATAATATAAATTATCATTTCCGGTATACAACTGTTCATAAAACACTCAGCATCGTCGTTTTACTGATGCTTCTGCTCACTGTTTGTTCAGTTCAAGCATCCGAAGTCCAAAAGGTTGGCACAACCAGTATGCAATCGCTTAAGGTTGCTACCAGTGTCCGCGCTATCGGTATGGGTGAAACTTACTGTGCGCTCGCCGATGACATACAATCGGTGTTCTGGAATCCAGCCGGTTTGATCTATATCAAGGATGCAGCGGTTGTATTATCACAGATAAATATGCCGGCTGATATACAATACAATAACATCGCTATTGCTAAGAAGGTAAATGACAACCAAGTGTTCGGTGTTCACCTATTAGCAATGACAACTGGCGATATGCCTGTCAGAACGATCTTCAGACCGGAAGGAACCGGTGAGAACTTCATGTGTTACGACATCGTAGCTGGTGTTTCGTGGGCGCAGAGAATCACCGACCGTTTCGCCTTCGGATTGAACGGCAGGATTGTCACTTCCAGTATGGCTGACGTTAAGTACACAGGTATGTTAGCCGATATCGGAACAATGTATCAAACAGCTTTAAGGTCGTTAAAGATTGGTATGTCGGTGCAGAACTTCGGACCTGATATTGACTACGAAGATACATATCCGGATTATCGCGATCAGGGACGCAGGGCACGTCCTTCACCAAATGAGGACGATTACACAGGCTCCCCCCCACCGACCATTTACCGGCTTGGCTTATCCGCCAATTTCTTTGATCTGGCAGGTATTACACGTCCGGAAGGCTTTGATGCGCTGATGGCTTTCGAGATGAGCCATCCAAATGACAACCGTGAGCGGATCAATTTCGGTATGGAACTGAATTACCTGAACACGCTTTTCCTGCGTGGTGGATATAAATTCAGGTATAAGAACCTGTTCGGTTATGACGAGGAACGCTGGACGGCTGGTATGGGAATGAAAATACCGATTCCAGGTGAAGTTGATTTCGCATTCGACTACGCCTATATGGACTTCGGGCGTATTGCTGAAGCAGCGGATTCCTTTATGGGCAACCCGCATCGCTTCTCAATTGGTCTAACCTTTTAACCATCATCAGGAGGAAAAATATGTTAGCAAATAAACACAGATCGTTGTGTCAGGTGTTAACACCTGACACAACAAGAAAATACGGTTGTCTGTTAATCGTACCGCTACTCCTGGTGCTGGTGGTTATGTGGGGCTGTGAACCTGAAGATCCTGGTTCACCCCTTGCGAACCAACCTCCGGAAACCAGGATCGTTGTTGCCCCATTGGATTCGGTAAATCACGATCACTATGTGTCTCCTTCATTGATGTTCCACGTTCAGTGGTTTGGTCACGATCCGGACGGCATCATAAAAGGATACTGGGTCCAAATTGACAACGCTGTTGAGGTTTGGACAGCGAAAGGCGACAGCGCTATTGCATTTGAATCATCTACGCCTGATCCCAACGATCCTACGCGTATGCTTGATATGCACACCATTAAAGTAAGTGCCGAGGATAACGAGGGTTTGCGTGATTCATCACCGGCAATGAGAACTTTCAATGCGGTCAATTATGCACCTGAGATTAACAGGTTCGTGGCAGACTTTTCCGATTCGGCAGTTGTCGGTGCCGGGATTTACTTCGAGGTTGTCTGGAGCGATGCCAATGTTTCCGGCGCATTGTTCAGGATCACAGTCGATGGTTTTGCCATTACCGATTGGGATGGGCGCAGTAAATTCCAGTTCTGCGAAACGTCGGATGAAGACATCATTGCTTCAATAGATATTGCTGAGGTACTGCCGGTTGACGTCTCCCGCTTATATACAGGACAGAAGAACACCATTTCCGTTCAGGTCAAAGACCTCGGCAATGCCATAAGCGATGCTGTTGCCTTGCACGTTGAAGTGGTTGATACCGTTCGCCCCGTGTTGGTTGATTTCAGCGCTGTTTACGGTTCGAACGCATTCTTTCCGGATGGATCAACATTCTACCAGAGTGGTCGTTCAACTACACTTAATATGTCAGGTTCTGCCGAGAGCTATTACGGTGGAATACAATCATATCGGTATCGTCAGCGCTATCGCGAGTTAAGCGAAACAGTATTCCCTGAATGGAGTGACTGGTCAGACTGGGGTGAAAGTTCTGTCATATTCGATGAACTGAACCTTGGTGCTTATCAGTTCGAGGCGCAATGCCGGGACTTTGCAGGCGTAACGGGTGACACTCTTGATTACACACTCTCAATTATCGAACCCGATTTTGAGCAACGCAAGATACTCATCGTTGACGAAACCAGAGATGGCAACGCTAACCCAGGTAGTCCGGATGATGTGCAAGTTGACGAATTCTATCGTTACATACTCGAATTAACCCCGCTGGAAATTGACACATCAGGAGACGAGCCTGTTACATTAAGCTGGCAAACACCTGATGGATGGGAAGTCAATGAAATTGATTATATCCAGCATAAGATAAATGATGCCTCATATATTTCACCTCTGGACGTATATGACAAGCAGATCATTATCTGGCATGCCGACGATAGAGCCGATGTTTCCTTAGGTAATAATGTGGTTCTACTCGGTCAGTATCTCGATGCTGGTGGTAAGTTAATCATCTCCGGTTATGATGTTCTACAAGCATTCACTACCGATACTTTGATCACGTTCAATTCTGGCTTTGCTTACAATTACCTCAGGCTTGCTGGAGGTAGAAAGAACGGTGATAAAGAATTCATCGGCGCATCGGGTAATCCTAATTATAACTGCCCTGACCTGACTACTGATGCAGATAAATTGCCTAACCGGTGGGCTGGGAAGTTAAACACAACCTGGATATTATATCCGGAGCACAGAACCGAAGCGCTTTCATTCTGGAACGGGGATCCTGCAGATACCCCGTTTGAAGGCGGGATTGCCTGCCTGCGCAACTTCTCCGCTGTCAACCCCTGGCGTACAATAACCCTCGGCTTCCCGCTTTACTTTATGAAAGACGATGAAGCTAAGGTGTTTATTAAGTGGGCGGTTGATGAGATAGCAGGGGAGTAGGGCTCTGGGCTTTGGACTGTATGAAAGCGTAGCACTCTTTTAACTGCTGGCAGATGCCATCATCTGCCAGTAAATCCCAGTAGCGCAAAATCACCTTAGAAATAACCTGTTAACCGCGTCCCATCGTTCATTACGGTGGGACGCTTTATTTTAACTGGTAAAGTTACTTGACTTCAAGCTTGTTTCACTTTATATTTCATTGAAACAATAGCTGTCAATTCAGAGGTGTTACCATTAATACCGAATACAAAATCAGGGTACTTCTCGCCAAACCCGGGCTCGATGGTCATGATCGAGGAGCAAAGGTTATGGCTTCAGCGTTTCGTGATGCCGGGATGGAGGTCATTTACCTGGGACTTAGACAAACTCCGGAAATGATTGTTGAAGCGGCTTTACAGGAAGATACAGACGTGATAGCCCTTTCCATCCTTTCCGGCGCACATATGACGATTTTTCCGAAGGTATGGAAATTGATGAAAGAGAAGGGATTGTCGGACGTACTGCTAACCGGAGGTGGTATCATCCCTTCAGAAGATATGGAAGAACTCGATAATCAAGGAATAGGAAAATTATTCGGTCCAGGCACGCCGGTCAGCAAGCCTGTTGAGTATATCCGTAAATGGGTTAAAGATAATAGAAAATAAGGCTTTGGACGCTGGACTTTGGGCTGTAGGTAAAACCATTAGTTAGCCTAAAGCCAAAAGCCTAAAACCCAAAACCCAAATTTGAGGTTCCAATGTCCGGACATTCAAAATGGGCGACAATAAAACGCAAGAAGGAAAAGCTTGATTCCGCTCGCGGAAAGATATTTTCCACCTTAATCAAGGAAATCACCATCGCAGCAAGGATGGGAGGGGGCGATCTTTCAGGTAATCCCCGATTGCGCGCGGCTGTCGAAACCGCAAAATCCGCAAATATGCCGTCTGCAAACATTGATCGTGCGATTAAAAAGGGTACAGGGGAACTCCCTGGTGTTTCTTATGAAGAGGTTAATTATGAAGCTTATGGTCCTGGCGGCACAGCCTTGCTAATCGAGATATTAACTGATAACAAAAACCGAACAATCGGTGAAATACGTCATATGTTGACCAAGAACGGTGGCAATCTCGGAGAAACCGGATCAGTCGGCTGGATGTTTGATCGTAAGGGACTTATAACCATCCCTGCTAATGAAGTTGATGAGGACGAATTGATGATGACGGCGCTGGATGCCGGCGCTGATGATATTGAAAACGAAGACGATTATTTTCAGGTTACCTCTTCTCCTGAATTGCTTGAGGAAATTAAGACAGAGCTTGAGAAAGAAGGTTATAAAATCGACACTTGTGAGGCAGCAATGATTCCGCAAACTTATGTTCCTGTCGAGGGAACTCAGGCACGACAAATATTGCGCTTGATGGATGCTCTTGCGGATCATGAAGACGTTCAGAAAGTCTGGTCGAATTTTGACATCCCCGAAGACATCCTCGAGGATGTATGATCGTTCTTGGCATTGATCCGGGGCTTTCAGCTACCGGCTATGGAATTATCGAACGAACGGGCAATCGAATCACCCCCCTCAATTGGGGGGTGATTCGCTCAAGCAAAGAAACTCTACCGGTAAGACTGAAGAAAATATATAACAAGCTTAACACAATCATTGAAGAGTATTCCCCTGATATTGTAGCTATCGAGGATATATATACCGGTCGCAACCCACGATCAGGACTTCGTTTGGGACATGCCCGAGGTGTTGCAATATTAGCCGCTGCTCAGAGTGATTACCCAGTAAAGGAATATCCTGCCGCAACAGTTAAACAAGCTGTAGTCGGGCATGGCAGAGCGTCCAAGCAACAGGTAGGTTTTATGGTGAGAAAGCTCCTCAATCTTGGCGAGGCAAAAATAGCGGAAGATGCTGCGGATGCTCTGGCGGTGGCGATTTGTTGTCTTTTTAGGGAAAAGAATGTACTCAAGTAGGTCAGACACTCCTGTCTGAATCAATTTCTGACGGACATGAGCGTCCAACATACTGAAATGATTCTTGGATTGATATTAAATGATTGATAGAATAAAAGGTAAATGCCTTAGCAAATCCCCAGCAAAAGTTATTTTAGAAATAAGCGGGTTGGGGTTGTCATTAGCAGTTCCACTTAGCACTTACGAAAAGATCGGAGCAGTAGGAAGCGAACTTATGCTGTTTACATATCTATATGTAAGAGAAGATACTCTTGATCTATATGGTTTCTCAACCGTCGATGAGCGCGACTTGTTCGTACAACTGATCGCCGTAAGCGGAATAGGACCGAAGATGGCGCTTGCCATTCAATCGAGGTTCACACCTAATGAATTATTCAGAGTGGTTTCCGATGGTGACAGCAGACGGCTGACGTCCGTTAAAGGAATCGGTCCCAAGACAGCGGAACGTTTGATGTTGGAATTAAAAGGACGCCTGGAAAGAGGAATCAGAGACGCTGAATTTGAGCCCGTAACAGGACAACTCTCACCAGTTGGAGAAGCCGTGCAGGCATTGGAAGCCCTTGGCTTCACTATCAAACAAGCAGATGATGCCGTAAGAAAGGCGCGTAAGAAGGTTGGAGATGATACGTTGGTGGAAGAATTGGTGAGGATGGCGTTGAAGGGATGATAGTCTTGTCTTTAGTCTTTTGTCTTTCGGCTATTGTCCCCGATCCTTTATTAGTTGTCTTGAATGTAATTTAGCCCAGTAACTAACATTACTTTGTTAAGTGCGAATTTCGCGTAGGGGCCAATTTATTGAGCCCCTTCTACTTATGCAAAAGGGCTCGATAAATCGGCCCCTACGCGGAACTTTTAATGTTTCAAACAATTATA
>JAVCDD010000170.1 GCA_030765125.1 Candidatus Hatepunaea meridiana | reverse complement strand
TATAATTGTTTGAAACATTAAAAGTTCCGCGTAGGGGCCGATTTATCGAGCCCTTTTGCATAAGTAGAAGGGGCTCAATAAATTGGCCCCTACGCGAAATTCGCACTTAACAAAGTAATGTTAGTTATATCTCCTAATCCTTTATTCTTTTTTTCCGTAATACTCGTCTGATAACATTCAAGATCAAAATTAGCAAGAAAGCTGCCAGAGCAGATCTCCATACCGAAAGCTCAAATGAGCTTGCTATCATTACACCATCTTCATTTAGTAAGTCTTTACCTGCAAATTCCCAAATTATTTCGTCTTTCTCATTATCTGAACCGTTTGATGATGTTATTTTCCCCGGTATTTTTATAATATAATGAAAAACATCATCTTCTATATCCTTTGAAATTTGATAATCCTGTTCAATAGCATCGCTGATATCTTTAAAAAGGTTGACAATTTCAGGTCCTGTAATATCAATTAATCTTCCGAGGAATACAGGCTTTAAGTCTGACCACCAGTTCAAGTTTAACATAGCGGGTTCAGTTACATCCAGATTGTTAAGATACTGATGCAGGTCTTCTTCCCAACCGGTACGTGCGATAGAAAGTGTTATTGCTGATGTATCTGACAAACCTGTTTGGTGAACGGCAGCAAGATGCCAGACTTGATCAAACCGCTTGACAAATCGGTTAATGTTCCATTGGATAATCCCAAGAGCATATTTCTCTTCAAGCGTTTCTATTGCACTTGATGGTAGTTTATCCAGTTCCTCATCTTTTTCTAATAATCGGCATTCGGAAGGTATGAATTCCCAGATATCACCATACTGTTCATCAAACCGTCTTGAGTAAAGAATACCCGTAAAACGCCAGCTTACACCAAATAGGTTTGGTACCCTTCTCAAGCTGAAATCGTGATCAAGATGAAGAGTATCCATTTCATTTCGCTGCCAGTTTAGCAGAGTGTCCAAATCAGAGTAATTATCAAATGTCACAGAAGCATCAACGTGATAAATGTTTTCATCATCCTTTTCTTCAATCCAGGTTTTCACATTCCATAAGGTAGAATCCGGCAACAGTTGTCCGTCATCATCGAAATCCATCGGATCCCCTTTTGCGTAATAAGTTACTTTGATCCCTGATTCAGGAAGAACACTTATATTGAAAGTGTGTTCTATACAACTGTTTAGTATTACTACTATTACAATACCCAATATGATATATGTAAATGATTTATGGATCATTCTTCTACCTTATTTAGCAAGATAACTCCAAGTCTTTTTAGCACGCAGTTATGATTCTGTTGAAAAAGTCAATTATTACAGAATATCCTTCTTATTTTGTCATTCCCGCGAAGGCGGGAATCCAGAGTTTTCAAGTATTTAAAGCTCTTCAAACTGGATTCCCGCCTTCGCGGGAATGACAAACAGGAAGTATTTCAACAGAATCAGTTATGCTGCTTGTTAAGTGAAATTTACTTTCACGCCTGTTATCACTTGAAAACTAACTATAAAGCCAGAAATATACAACAATATTTTCAGCCAAGATATATAATTGAAGCAATTAATACTACTTTGTAAAGTGCTAATTTCGATTAGTCGCTTGAAAAGCATTTAGTCTCATTTCAAACCTTGCTTGAACGTGTTTGATTTATTACTTTACTACTATGTAGTCGAGTTTGTCCCAAGCCCGACTATCGTGGTTGATTACAACCACGACTCCAAATATATAATGTAATAATGATAGAGTATTCAGGATTATGCAAGTAACTTTAGCTGGTTATAACATTGATGTCGAGATAATCGAGCAGGTTGCCAGGATTACCAACGAATATCCTTACGACATTGAAGACTTTGACCATTTAATAGATTTACTGACTAAGCTGTCAGGTGAAACGCTCTCACCGGAGACTGTCGCCGCAGCTTATGCCAGGATTAGTCGTAGCGATAAAGACATGAAAGAACTCAGGCGTGAAGCCAGGTTCTCGATCAGCCGCACTAGGCGAACAAATGAAAGGATCGTGTTCGGTTACGGTCATGCTTCTATCGCTGAACATGCCATAGTTAATCTTGATATCACAGGCATTTCTCGCCTAGCAATTGAGGAGCTCGAATCACATAGGCTGGCTTCGTATACCGAATCATCTCAACGTTACATTGCTATGACCGGTGATTTTGTCATTCCCCAGGAAGTAATTGAAGCAGGATTAGCAGAGCGCTTCCGAAGTGATTGCGAGGAGTTGTTTTCTGCTTATCACGATCTTACGGACAAGTTAGAAAGAAAATATGCCAATCTGCCCGACCGTGACCGCAACACCAAAACCAGAGAGGATGCCCGGTACGTTCTGCCATTAGCCAGTCGCAGTCAGGTTGGTGTAACGATTAATGCACGTACCGCTGAATGGATGATACGCAACTTCAATCGTTCACCATTGGCTGAAGTAAGAGATTTAGGTCAGCAGATGCTCTCTGCAATAAAAAGCATTGTCCCTTCATTGATTAAACACACCGAACCTAACCGCAGCCTTGAAGCTGCTCAAAGCGAAATCGCTTATATGAGCCAATCGTTGGTACACAATAAATTAGATGAAAATGAACTGACAGTTGAACTAATAGAAGCACCGTTAAATGGTGAACTTAACGCTCTGGCATCCATACTCTTCGGCTCTGGTTATGGTTCATTCTCAAGCTGCTTATCAGCGCTTGAAAAAATGAATTCATCGCGAAGAGAAGCACTTCTTGTCACTGCTCATAAATGTATATCGGTACATGAACCACTAAGACGTGAATTGGAGTTAGGGCATTTTACTTTCAGCGTTACTTTAAGTTCTTCCGCATTCGCACAATTCAAGCGACACCGCATCGCAACTTTGATTAAGCAACGTTATTTACCGGAGTTGGGTAATATTGTTCCGGACAGCATCATCGAAGTGAATGGTGAAGATATTTTCCAACATAGTATCGAAGTATCAAATAATCTTTTCGAGCTGTTGCAGGATAAACTTAATGATGATAATAAATATGCAGCGCAATATGCTTTAACCAATGCTCACAAGCGGCGTGTTATATTCAAAGCGAACGCAAGAGAACTCACGCATTTTTCCAGGTTAAGGGAGGATACTCACGCACAATGGGATATAAGAGGTATCGCTAAGGAAATGATCCGTTTGGCACGTGAAGCGTGTCCAGCATTGATGTTATTTGCATCTGGTAAAGATTCGTTTGATACGCTAAGTGAGAAATTGTTTGGTAATAATGAGTAATTTTAGATACTGTATACATCCTGATTGTCGTTTACCTGCAATCATTAGTAATAAAAGTTGCTGGGAGCACCTCAAGGATAAAGAAAGATTTCGTGAACATTTAGTTAAAGATGTAGCAGAGGGCAGGGATTATACGAATGCTGTATTTGTCGGTGTTGACTTAAGCGATCTAAACCTGTCAGGAATGATTGCTCCCGGATCCGACTTCACTGGCGCTGATCTGTATAAAACTATTCTCGATGGTGCAAACCTCCAGCGAACCTTAATGAACCGCTGCCGGTTAAACTATACTTGTCTCGACAAAGCTGACCTGAAAAATGCCCGATTAAATGGTTGTCTGGGAAAAACAACTGATTTGGTTGGAGCGGATTTGCGGGATACTATTGCACGACATTGTATGTTTACAAATGTCAATATGAATGATGCTAAAATATGCTATGCGGATTGGAGTCATACAACACTTACACTTAGCGATTTATCCGGAATTGATGGGTATAAATGGTTTGCGCCGTGGATTAATCTTTCAGGTTCTATCCTCACTGGCTCGAATTGCGAATTTGCGGTGTTGGGTGGATCAAATATGAATGAAGTAATAGCAACTCAATCAAACTTTATACGCGCTAATTTAATCGGCGTTAATGCTCGATGCGCCGATTTCCGTAAAAGTAAATTCTATTATGCCAGATTGACGTCAGGCTGCTTTGTTAAGGCAAATTTTGAGGGAGCTGATCTAACAAGGACTGTTATGCGAACGGCTCTTTTTTACGAGACAAATATGGAAGGAGCTGAAATGACAAATGCAGTATTGGATAGAGGGCGTTTTCATCGTTAACATTGATAATATCGAATAAATAATGATAATTAAACATTTTCTTTTCACCGATAGGGAAGAGGTTAACAGCTTCCTTGCTGCTTGTCCGGAAACAGGTCAGGCGTTGATTATTGATGCCGGTGGCTTTAACGAACAACTTGAACAAGTAGTCATTGATAATAATTTAAAAGTAATCGCATTATTTATCACTCACGACCATTACGATCACACTGATGCTGTTGATTATGTATACAAACGATTTCCTGATATCGAACTGATTGCATATAGTTATAGTTATGGTAAAAAGGTAAGACGCCCGAAAGATAGCGATAGTTTAACGATAGGTAAGTTATGTGGCAAAATCCACCATATACCAGGGCATACAAATGATATGCTTGTGCTATGCCTCGGTGGTCATCTTTTTACCGGAGATACTCTGTTTGCAGGATCTGTAGGCGGAACGACAAATTCCGACAATTACTTGACCCAGGTGCAAGGTATCAGATCTAAACTTCTAACGTACCCGGATGATACAATCATTCATCCCGGACACGGACCAGATAGTTCAATCGGATTGGAAAGAACTTTCAACCCATTTCTTTAGATTAGTTTATGTGGATACATATTAGTAGATTTATTATTATACCAATATTAACCGCAATCGTTCTGTCGCTGTTCAACGGTTGTGCTATGAGATCAAGTTTAACCATCTGGGCGGTAAGACCTGTACTGAATGGTGCAATTCAGTCCTTGCTTTCGGAGACCGACCTCGAAATAGCACGAACCGGATTGGAAGCGGAACTAAAACTGCTTGAAGGAATCATCCTCACCTGTCCTGAGGATAGGCAGTTACTCGTTTTAGCGGCTCAAGGTTTCACCGGCTATGCTATGATGTTCCTCGATGGCAGCGAGCCTGAAAGGGCAAGATTATTCTATGAACGAGGCAGGAAGTACGGAATTCGCGCTCTATCGTTGCGTGTAAGAGAGTTTAGCAGTGATGAACTAACGCTTAAGGACTTCAACAAGCTGATTAATAAATTGAAGCGAAATGATATACCGGCAGTTTACTGGACTGCTACAGCCTGGGCTCAGCGCATCAATCTGGAACTCACATCAACAAAATCGCTTTCTGAATCACCGCGAGCTACTTCATTAATGCAATGGGTATTGGATAATGATCCGAGCTTTTATTATTCCGGTCCGTTATGGTTTTTCGGTACGTATTATTCATCAATACCTCCAATGCTTGGAGGAAATCCCGAAAAATCCCGTCAATACTTTGAGGACGCAAACAAAGCTGATGGTGAGTATTTCTTATGGGGTAAATTATTATATGCACGTTACTATGCAGTTCAAGTATTAGATAAGGAATTGTATGTAACTCTGCTTAATGACGTCATAAACGGCGCTCCAAATGAACCGGATGATTTAGGTTTGATAAATAAAATTGCCATAATAAAGGCTAAAGAACTATTAAAGGAAGTTGATGAATTATTCTAATATTAAGTTTGCAAGTTTACAAGTTTGCAAGTTTGCAAGTTATCAATTGCGAACGTACAACTTCATTTTTTCTTTCGCACTTTCACACTTTCACACTTTCGCACTTCTCTTACTCTTATTAGTGTTAACCAACCAAGCCTATTCAATGAAACTGATTCGGTTTGCAACGCTGGCTCCGGAAGGATCTGCCTGGATGGTGACGATGCACGAACTGGATGCTGAACTTCGCGAAAAGAGTGGGGGAGAGGTTGGTTTTAAGTTTTATCCTAATATGTCTATGGGCGACGAGACTGACGTTATACGTAAGATCAGACTTGGTCAAATAAACGGCGCCGGATTCACAGGGTTCGGTCTTGGTGAGATCCTGACGGAGATGCGCATTCTTGAATTGCCTTACCTGTATAGTGATGATGATGAATTAGATTATGTGAAAGAACAACTTATCGGATATTTTGAAGAGAAATTAGCTGAAAAGGGATTTATTCTGTTAGGTTGGGCGGATGTTGGCTGGATATATTTTCTATCACAGGAACCCGTTGCTGAACCAATAGACTTAAAAGGGCTTAAAGTCTGGATGTGGGAAGGGGATCCACTTGCGAAAGCCTTCTTTGCTGAACTTAAGAAATCCCCGGTTCCCTTATCGGTAACCGATGTTCACCTTTCGCTGCAAACGGGATTGATTGATGCTGTTTATTGTTCACCGCTGGCTGCGCTGCTCCTGCAATGGTTTACGAAAGTTGAATACATATCCGACATACCGTTCACCAATTCAATCGGTGCAGTGTTACTCGATAAGCGAACTTATGATGATCTTTCACCTGAAATCCAGATTATCGTGCGCGAAACATCTCGAAAACACTTGCGAGAATTAGTCATTAAATCTCGTAAAGACAACAGTGAAGCCTATCTACATTTGCTGAAGGAAGGATTGAAACAAGTTAAGTCAACACAGGAACAGCGTGATAAAATGGCGAATATCAGCTTAAAAGTACATAGCAGATTATCGGGAAAATTATATTCACCTGAATTGCTGACAAGGTTGAAGGAAATATTAGCTGATTATCGTTCAAGTGGGGAAGAATGAAATGATATGTTAAGCATTCCTAATGGAATGCTTATACCATCAATAATAAAACATAAAACCCAATAAATACAAAAAGGAAAAATGCAATGAGAATCAATCAAATTATGAGATTCTTATTAGTACTGATTGTGCTTTCAATCGGTGCAGGTTGCGGTGATGACGGTGATAGCCCGACAACACCAGCGCAAGATCCAGCGTTGTCTATATCTGCCACATCCCTTGATTTTGGCAGTACGGACGACTATAAAACCTTCACTATCACAAACAGCGGTGAAGGAACACTTGAGTGGGCAATAACCTTCGATGAAAACTGGTTATCCGCTTCACCAACCAGTGGAACCACAACCACAGGATCATCGGTAGTAACTATCACAGTTGACAGAGACGGTCTATCTGACGGATCCTACAACGGTACAATCACTGTTGATCCAAATGTTGGCGCAAACAAAACAGTATCCGTGCAAATGACAGTGGCTCCACAACCTGAGTTGTCACTTTCTGAGTCATCTCTCGACTTTGGCAGTACGGATAACGAAAAAACTTTCACAATAACCAACAGCGGAGTAGGAACTTTGGAGTGGGCAATAACCGTCGATGAGAATTGGTTATCCGCTTCACCAACCAGTGGAACCACAACCACAGGATCCTCGGTTGTAACTATCACAGTGGACAGAGATGGTTTATCTGACGGATCCTACAACGGCACAATCACTGTTGATCCGAATGTAGGAGTAAACAAAACAGTTTCCGTGCAAATGACCGTGCCACCACCTGAATTGTCACTGTCTGTGTCAACCCTCGACTTCGGCAGTACAGATAACGAAAAAACCTTCACTATAACAAATAGCGGTGAAGGAACACTGGAGTGGGCAATAACCGTCGATGAAAATTGGTTATCCGCTTCACCAACCAGTGGAACTACAACCACTGGATCCTCGGTAATAACTATCACAGTAGACAGAGATGGTTTATCTGACGGTTCCTACAACGGCGCAATCACTGTTGATCCGAATGTTGGCGCAAACAAAACAGTATCCGTGCAAATGACAGTATCACCACCTGAATTGTCACTTTCTGTGTCAACCCTCGACTTCGGCAGCACAGATGAAGAGAAGACCTTCACTATCACAAACAACGGTGCAGGCAGACTGACCTGGACTGTTACAAAAGATCAGGACTGGTTATCGGTATCACCCAATAGTGGGGAAACAATGTCAGAAACCGATGAGGTAACAGTAACTGTTGACCGCAGTGGCTTATCTGCCGGAGGGTTCGAAGCAGAGATTTCCGTGTCTTCAAACGTTGGTGATGCAACCGTCAGCGTAGATATGAGCGTCGGCGAGCAGATCTGGAGCTATGGATTTAGTACCAATACTGATTTAGACCTCAAGTGGGAGTGTTCTGATGAGAACTGGGTATCAGGGGACGACTACTGGGGAATAACTTCAACAGCTCATTCAGGTTCTGCGGCAGTATGGTGCAACGGTCGAGGCGAGCATCCAGAAGATCGCTATGACAATAATATGGATGCACAGATGCACTTGAAATCGGACGAAGCCATTAATATCAGTTCATTCTCGGATGTCACCATAAGATTCTGGATGAAGTATAGAACAGAATCATCTCTGGATTATGTTCGTTTCAAAGTTCGAGGGAATGATGATACTTGGTATTATATTGAAGATCGAACACAATGGTCTGGTGACAGTTATACTTGGCAGCAATACGAAGTCAACCTGTCGGATTTCGGCAATGTAGCGCCGACAAACTTCCTAAGGATAGGATTCTTCTTTAATTCCGATATCAGTGATGGTTTTGAGGGCGCATTCATTGATGATATTGAGATATGGGGGTTGCCTTAATGTCTATCAACTCGGTTATGTAATATAAATTAGTGTTCTATGCACTATCAATCTCACGCGTAGGGGCTGATTTATCACGCCCCTCTACAGTTAGGTAAACGGGGCTCGATAAATCGGCCCCTACGCGGAATTCCACGATTAGTATAAATCAAAGAGTTCAGAGTTCTCGCTTTAGCGTGTTCTCTTCGGGGTAAAACCCAAAACCCAAAGCCCATAGCCTTAATCCTAAAGCCCAAAACCCTATGCACTTAATCTATCGCATAATAATCAAACTAAGAAAATTTGTCGGATGGTCGGTTGCCGTTCTTCTCGCTTGGATGGTTCTCCTGGCTTTGTTGCAGGTTGTTCTGCGCTGGACGTTCTCTATTGGTATTCCCTGGGCAGATTTGCAGCTTCGCCAGCTTGTGCTATGGATTGGTTTGTTGGGTGGAGCAATGGCTGCTGCGGAGAATCGACATATACGCATTGATCTGTTGGAACATTATCTGGATAACCGGTTGCGTTCGATAATTAGGAGAGTAGTTACCATCATAGCAGGTATGGGATCAATCTGCCTGTGTGTAATATCTATTAGCTTCATATCGAGTGAAAAGGAAGCAGGTGTAATAGTTGACGGTTTGCTGTTTGGTATGTCTATTCCGATATGGACAACCCAAATCATTATTCCTATTGGTTTTGGACTCATTGGTTTGTTCTTTTTAATCAGAATACCACCTTCTTTTTATAAAAAAATTGGAGACCGATGATTTGAGTCTCCTCATCCTAATTCTGGTGTTATTTGCACTTATAGGGCTGCCGCTTTTCCTCGTTCTGTCCGGTCTTGCCTTAGCTGGTTTCATATCCGCAGATTTAAATCCTGCTCTCTACTTTGCCGAATTGCTTCGTTTGACAAATAATCCAACGCTTATTGCAATTCCACTGTTTACGTTTGGAGGTTATCTATTAGCCGAAAGTAATGCATCCAAACGATTAGTCAGATTAGCAAACGCCTTGATGGGCAACTTACCCGGTGGTCTGGCATTGGTAGCATTGTTCATAATGGCGTTGTTTACGGCGTTTACCGGCGCTTCAGGTATTACAATCATAGCAATGGGTGGGTTGTTGCTTCCGGCTTTACTTAAGGGAGGATATTCGGAACGCTTCTCCTTGGGGCTGCTAACCGCTTCCGGCAGCATAGGATTGCTATTTCCACCGAGCCTGCCGCTTATCCTGTACGGCGTAGTTGCTGGAACTCCTATTGACAAGCTTTTCATTGCTGGTATCGTACCCGGATTGTTATTGGTTTCCGGTATGGCGTTGTACAGTGTATACATTGGTTCAGGAACGATGAAAATAAGAGTTGATCAACCCAAAGAACCGCTTCTACCTGCAATTAAATCGGCAATATGGGAAATCCCGCTGCCGTTTATCGTTGTCGGTGGTATCTACGGCGGGTTTTTCACCGTTACGGAAGCAGCGGTTGTAACAGCATCGTATCTTTTGATTGTAGAATGCTTCATTATCCGTGATCTGCATCCGATCAGGGATTTACCACGTATCTTAACTGAAAGCAGTATACTTATTGGAGGAATTCTTTTAATTCTGGGTGCAGCGTTAGCATTGACGAATTTCCTTATTTTCACCGATGTACCGACAATAATGCTTTCCTGGATAAAATCTGTCGTTACCAGTCGTTTCGCATTTCTTCTACTATTAAACGTTTTTCTGTTAATAGTCGGCTGTATGATGGACATATTTTCTGCATTAGTGGTAGTTGTTCCATTGATACTCCCGATAGCTCTTAGCTATGGCATTGATCCTATTCATCTTGGGGTTATTTTCCTTGCTAATCTGGAAATAGGATACTGCACACCGCCGGTGGGATTAAACCTGTTTATCGCCAGTTTCAGATTCAAGCAACCGATACTGAAGTTATATCGAGCTGCGCTACCGTTTCTGGTTATACAATTGATAATACTGGCATTAATTACGTATCTGCCACAACTATCGCTCTTTCCGGTTAGTTTGTTTGAGGGTAAATGAAGTATGAAAGTGTGAAAGTGTGAAAGTGCGAAAGTGCGAAAGTAAAGAAAAACGGTCCAATATCTGGCTGCTGATACCGGCTTATAATGTCGAACAATATCTTGATGAACTGGTGGATGAGGCGCTTAAGTATATTTTTGTTCAAAACGTTCTTGTGGTTGATGATGGTTCCGATGATCGAACATCTGAAATTACTCGTGATAAGGGTGTTAATCTGATCAAGCATACAAGTAATCGAGGCAAAGGCGCTGCACTTAGAACTGGATTTGATTATATTCTTGAGCAAGAAGGAGAATGGATTATAACTATTGACGGTGATCTGCAGCACGATCCATCGAAACTTCCGGAATTCATTGAACATGCGAATAGTGGAGAGTATGACGTTATAATTGGCGTCAGGCAGCGTAGTCACGGAGGAATGCCTTGGGACAGACGTTTCTCGAATTGGTCAACAAGTTTAGTTCTATCATTGATCACCGGTAAAAAGATAGTTGACAGTCAATGCGGTTATCGTATGGTCCGAAGTAAGATGCTGGAAGGACTTAATTTTTTAACTGATGGTTACGAATTTGAGACGGAATACCTGTTAAAACTTATTAGAGCTGGAGTACGCATTTGCTGGATCGAAATTCCAACTCGCTATGATGGTGAGTCGAGTGCGATAAATCGTTTCAGCATCATATTAAAATTCCTTAAAGTAGTAATCAAATTCATCATTCACAGAACTTAACCTATTTTTTCCTGCGCTCTCTGCGCCCTCTGCGGTAAAACAAATGTCTAAAGACGACAGAATAACCTTAATGGTCAAGCAGCAACTTGAGTCTCGCGGGATCACCGATCAGCGACTTCTGGATGCGATGCGTAAAATCGAGCGTCATCTGTTTGTTAATAAAAGAGACGAAGTATTTGCCTATGATGACCGCCCGTTGCAGATTGGTTCGGGACAGACCATATCGCAGCCCTATATGGTTGCCATAATGACTGAAATCCTTGACCTGAAGGGTGAAGAACGAATTATCGAGATCGGCACGGGATCCGGCTATCAAACGGCGATTCTGGCTGAACTTGGAAAGGAAGTATTTACTATCGAACGAATAGATGTTTTGTTGAACCGCGCCAAGAAGATACTTATTAACCTAAATTACAACAACATAGAATTCAAGGTCGGCGATGGCACAATTGGATGGAAAGAGAAAGCGCCTTTTGACAGGATAATCATAACTGCAGCAGCGCCGAACATTCCGGAAATGCTTTTCGATCAGCTTGCAGTAGGGGGGAGGATGGTTGTTCCGGTTGGGAAGAGATTCCATCAGGATTTAAAACTAATTGTTAGAATGCAGGATGGTGAGCAAAAGGTCATGAGCCGGGGTGGCTGCTTATTTGTTCCCTTAATTGGAGAGGACGGTTGGCAAAATGACTGAAAAGATCGCAGAACTGTTTACAGGAATGCCTAATGAGGCAATAACTGCGTGCCTGGCAGCTTTGCCCATAACCGAGTTGCGTGGATCTATACCATGGGCGACGTTTGTACTTGATATGACCTGGCAGCAAGCGATAATGTGGAGTATTCTGGGTAATCTTATACCTGTGCCGTTTATCCTTCTTCTTCTCAAACCTGCCGAGCAGTATTTAAGTCGTTGGAGTATTATGGACAGGTTCTTTCAATGGTTGTTTGCCAGAACTCGACGCAGGGGGAAGGTTGTTGAACGATTTAAGGCAATAGGACTGATCTTATTCGTGGCGATTCCATTGCCGGTTACAGGCGCTTGGACCGGATCGGTAGCAGCGCATGTCTTTGGTGTTAAATTCCTACCTGCGTTGTTATGCTTGATCGCTGGAGTGTGCATTGCAGGAACGGTTGTTACGTTGGCGTGTCAGGGAGTTATAGAAATTGGGGGGCAGTTTACCAATTTGTGAATAACACTATGTAAAACAGCGTCACATCGTCACATAATCCCGTAAATTGGCAGTGGAAGGGAAAATAACGTGTGACGATAATTTGAATTGCCGTCATACATCGTCACATATTCAATCCCTTCGGGAATGGTTGAGGGTTTTCAATGCAAGGCAAGCTTGATAGACTGTCCACCCATTTCTATCTGACAAGAATGATCTTCTTTGTGCTTGTGCATTTACCGGATTCAAGCTTGCACAGATATATTCCGGATGGGGTGTTTCCTGCCTGCCAGACTGCTTCGTAACTGCCGGTTGACATTTGTCCTTGTTGTAAAGTTGCAACTTCACGTCCGTAAAGATCGAAGATATTCAGACTGATTTTGGCTTCTTCGTCAAGCGTATAGCTGATCTTAACTATAGAATTAAACGGATTCGGATATGCCTTAATAATCCCAAACCGATCCGGTATTTCCGCTTCATACTCAATCGGCGCTTCATAAGCCCCCGTTGCTAACGTAATTGGCAATTCAATGCGCGGTTCGTTGCCGTTGTTTGTTATAATCAGGTTGGCGTTAAGTATTATGCTGGTTTGGAAGTTCTCTGTGTTGAAGGTGACATTAACTGCTGTTTCCTGATCGGGTTCTATTGATCCGGTGTCAGGAGCAATAGACAGCCAGCCTGTTTCAACGCTGAGGTTCCATATCCGCAGCCAGCGATCCTCACCGTTATACACCATACCGGCAAGCGTCCAACGACCGGGATCATAGCTGTTGGTTACCGTTAGACCGCTGCCGACTGTCTCACTTTCATCGTCGGTGAGGTTTGCCTCGTAAATGAACTCTTCCGTTACCGGATTAACCTTGTATAACCTGACCGATTCTTCGTTGTCACCCTGCACATAAGCCAATAGATAACAGCTATCCGGTTCTTCAGGATACCAGGCAAGTCCCTTGACATATTGACCTAATTCGATAGATTGCAGTTCGTTTCCCTCTTCGTCTATCTTCACCAAAGGGGAGGCGCCGTGTCCAATCCAGATATTTCCCTCATCATCAACTGCCAGTGCTTCGTTTGGATCATAAGGTCCTTCAATCACCTCGTTGACCTCGCCTGCAAGGTCGAATTTCAGTATCTGACTGTCTGAACTGCCGTATAGATAACCGTTTCGTGAAGCCAGATCGCGAAAACCGAAACCAACGCTCTGCTCAGGCTGGGCGAAGTGACGGATGCGGTCGCACATAAAGTTGAAGACATAGATATAATTAGGGAAAGCATTATTATTACCACCTGCAACAAAGATCGAGTCGCCGATGAAAGCTATCCCGAACAGACGTCTATCCCCAAGCGGCGCCAATGGTCCGAATGACCCAATCTGTTCGTAAGGTTCATACTCACCGCGATATTCAATCTCAGCATTCCAGGTCAGATCGCCATTTCCGGTGTTGGTGAGAGCTATTTCACGCTCAACAGGCTCCTGATCTAATTCCATATATTGCCAGATTTCAGTTGAATCAAGCTCCAGATGACTGAAACGAAGCGCAATATTTTCGGTAGTTACTTCATCTTCGATTACTTCGATATTGATAGATTGAGTATGGAAACCTTCTGCTGTTACCGTTAGCTCGTACTGAACAGCCGGTATATCTTCGAACCTGTATTGACCTTCAGCGTCTGATACTGCCGTATAATCAAACGGAGAAAGAGCTAGTTCCGCGCCCTCGAATGTTGATCCATCGGCAAACTCCGTTACAGTTCCCATAATGGTTCCGATTTCGCTGACTACTTGTATTTCACCTGTGGCGGGGATGGCGTTACGGTGATATACCATCCAGTCGAGCTGCATTACCTCTTCAGGAGGTTCTTCAAACATAAGGGTGACGCGACCATCGTGATCACTGTTGCCAACGAGGTAAATTTCATCATCTTCACTGCGCAAGCAGAACCGCGCATTTTCAAGCGGCTCGTCATTCATTTGGATTATAGCTTCAACTTCTTCGGAGCCAATGGGAATTTGTTCGCTGATGTCCACTTCAAGCTCGCCGGGCGCGCCAAGTTTGATCTCCAATGCCGGATCACCCAGCCACAGGTAAGCCCTGAAGTTCAACTGCCCTGTAGCGGGTTGTCGTCGCTGGTAGTAGTTCACCATACTCGTCGAAGCATAATTTGAAGCATAACCCAGATCGTAAATGCCTTCATCGAACCAGGCGAGGAACAGCGTTGAGTCGAAGTGAGAATTACCTTCAGTAAATGTAGAGATTACACAGCCATGTGCAGAAAGGCTTCCTCCGTTTTGTTTTTGGAACTTCTCGACCAAACAATCGCGGTTGTCGAAATTATTTCCGCGGAGGAGATATTCTGCAATATCACCATTTAAACAGGCGGATGAAACAAGGATGAACGGTCTGCTGCGGTTTTCAAGCTCTCTGATCTGGACGCTGCCAAAGCTCTGATTTGGTGACCAGCCACTCCATGAGAGTTGACTACCATGACCACGATAATTCACAATTCCCATACCAACTTCGTTCATCTGTTCGATCACGAAATCGTTGTCGATATCGTCCTGGTCGCCGTAAGCGGTTATAAACTCAGGTGCATTATGGTCATAGTCTGCATTCAGAACGCGGTTTTTAGTGCCGATATAGTGCCTTAGTTCATAGTCGTGGAATTCATTGTCATCTGTGGGATTGTCAGCAATGAGCAGGCAACGCGACAGCCATTCAGCATTGTCCCGGTCATCCAGGTTCCAGTCGTAGTAGTCCATTAACTTGGAAACCTGAAGCTCCAACTGATCGATGTTGTCTTGATCTTGATAAACCAAGCGACCGACCGCCAATTCCGGCAGGTGATCGTCCCAGTTGTCTTCGTCGGGCGGGTCGAGGCAGGCATACCAGTTATCGCTGTAAACGTCATACCTTTCATCATCCGGTTCGCCTCCTTCATAATCAGAATCCCAGTGGTGCATAGGTATATCAGGATCATCTACGTAACCGTCGCCAATCAGAAGCAGATATTCAAGACCATTCTCGTACATCTCAATAACACGATCCTTAATTTCAAATTCATCTTCAATATCATCCGCCATCCAGATTTCAGTGCGCAGACCGCTGTTATGATGAAAGTTTATCAATGGTTGAGCTGTTTCTAAAGCCTCTTCCTTTACAATTACCAACATTCGTACCGGTTCGTTATCATCAGAATCCAGCGGTTCAAGCATCTCCGGTGGTGGGTTTAGCAGGGAGGCTTGATGCAGTTGTTGCATTCTATGGTTTATGCGTCCTGGTTGAATGATGCTACGGTTGCCATCCGGACGGAAGTCAACCCTGATCGTTATGGATTGCGCTAATTCTACTTTACGGGTGGCAGGATAGTATTTTACCGGACAAACGTTTAGACTTGCTACCAGAATACCCCCCCAGCCTTGAGTATTGCCGACTGAAGCAATTGTTTCCGGCAAGGGATCGTTTGATTCATAAGCTTGTGTATTGAAATGAAACGGAGGTTGCTTGTTTCCATCTCTGCGAGGTAATTGATAGGGCGCAATATACGCTTGACACACTTCGATCCATTCAATTTTAATTATAGTTGCCGAAGCTTTCATTCCTGATGGAATACGTACCATTTCCGTAAGGCAGGGCAGCGCCGGTAATCCAGCATCAGAAGCATCAAGCGCTCCGGGATTGCCGAAGTGAATGCGTTGGAATTGACCCATGGATGTATTAACATCGTCAATGAATATACCGGAGATATCCCACTTAACTTTAAGGTGTGTCGATGTTTCTTCCAGGATTTCCACTGAAGGAGCGGAGGGGGAAGCTCCCGATTTAACTGGAAGCCATTTATACGTTGCGTCAGGTGTTAACACCTGACGCAACGAGGATTCTATTGATAAACCTAATCCTGATGAAAGGATTGAGATGATAATTAATCTGAAAAGAGATGGTTTCAATTTCATTATTACTCCGGAATGGATCGACATTTGTCATTTGAAATTTGTGGACAGTATACCTATTTCTCAATAGTAATATAAATATAATATATGTAAATTACAATCGTTGTGATTTAGATCAAGTTTTTGGTCTTTTGAATTTTTATTACCCACGTGCCTCACTAATACTTCAAATACCTTGATTACAATACATCAAACATTTATCTTTCTAAACATTAACATTACTTTGTTAAGTATTTATTTTAGTATTTCGTAATTATTTGAGACATCATAAGTTCCGCGTAGGGGCCGATTTATCGAGCCCCGTTGCATAAATTGAAGGGGCTCAATAAATTGGCCCCTA
>JAVCDD010000143.1 GCA_030765125.1 Candidatus Hatepunaea meridiana | reverse complement strand
TTTCCTGGGCTAATTCCATTCCGCCTACGGCTTCATTCCATTAGCCCAGCGAAATAGCGCCACAGGCAACAAAATAAAACGGGAATTATAATTGTCGCTGACTGGGAAGAATAATTGTCGTTCATCACCTTTATATACTCCGATTATCGCCTCGTATCTGCTGGAAGTGTCCAGTTGTATCCCGTTTTCACCCAAGAGAAGTTCCTGATCAAGGTTAGCCCGCTGGATATAAACATCAGTCAAACCATTGTTCTCATTATAAACTCTCATGCCAACTATTACATCGCCGTTATCAGCCAGCACAGGGTTGGGATCATAGGCTCGTCTGGGCTCAAGAAAGAAAGGCTCCATTCCCCAGGTCAGGTTCCCATTCCGATCAACATGACTGAGACCAATCCCCTCTCCGGTCGCCCAGCAACCACCATTTCCATCAGAGCAGATGTGCGCGTCTCTATAAAGGGGCAGACTGATGTATTCATCAGCTGCCCGTCCCCATTCAGCGTTTATGGGACTGACTAAGGCTTGCGAAAACAGTAAAATAACTAAAAGCAAGTATTTGCAGGGGGAAAACCGACCAAACGGCAGAGCATTGCCTTGACGCCTGGTGGTCGATGGTGATGTGAGAAATGGACGGTCAAACTTACAGATCATTGCGAACTTCGTCTTATTACAAACGATAAATTTCCGCTTACTGATATAATTGAGATCAAAATTCTGATATGCTACTATACAATTTAAAGCAACATTCATTCTCTGTCAAATGACGCGGTTCACTTATTAATGATTCTGTTGAAAAAGTCAATTACTCCAGTAATGTAGCCCGGTTTTCCCGAAACCGTGGGTTCAATCCGCAATCTGCAGATCCCCGGTTTCGGAGAAACCGGGCTACTTGAGAAGCTAATTGCTGACGTGAGCAAAAGCAAATCCTGACCGTTTTTATAGAATTCCAACTGATTTTTTATCATCATTTAAAGATATTAACGAAACCGCTGAAATCCAATACCTGCGGGGCAGATGATAGAAAGACTATGCACAGTAATCAATATTTCAGCTTCATCCTCTGTCTTATGAATCTGGATAACGCCTTGCCCTTCGATTTTGAGATCATATATCTTTGTTCTTTACGAGCTTCAAGAAAGCGGATTTCTCTCTTCATCTTGTGGTAGTTCTGCACCCGTCTGTAATCCAGAATTTCTTCCTCAATCGCCTGGATGATAGCGCATCCTGGTTCTGACTTGTGTTTGCAATTCCTGAACCGGCATTTTGCTGCTATCTCCTCGATATCGTCGAATGTTATGGAGAGATCTTCCTCATCCGCCCATAACTGAATTTCACGGAGACCAGGCGTATCAATTACAATTCCACCTGACGGCAGAAGAATCAATTCCCTCCAGGTTGTAGTGTGTCTACCTTTACCGACAGCACCGCTGGTTTCGCTTGTTGCCAGGATATCCTCACCGAGCAGGCGATTTATAATCGTCGACTTCCCTGTACCGGAAGATCCCAGCATGGCGCCCGTTTTACCGGTCGGGATCAGATTATTAATCTGGCTTATATCGTCATCGCAGGTTGCACTCAAATAGTAAACCGGAACGTCCTGCGCAACTTTCTCGATCTCGGAAACACGAGCCGAAGGATCTGAGCATAAATCCGCCTTATTGAGCAGGATTACAGGTTCCGCTCCACTATTGCGAATTAATGTCATATATCGCTCTATTCTTCGGGGATTAAAATCCCGGTCAAGACCGGCGACCACAAAAACAGTATCGATGTTAGAGGCGAGTACCTGTGCCTCCGTTTCAATCCCAGCAGCTTTGCGCGAAAAGCTGTTCTTGCGGGGCAGCAGCTTGTGGATAATTGCTTTGTTGTCATCTTCGATAGCATTTATTACGACCCAGTCGCCCACGGTCGGAAAATCGACTGATGCCTCAGCCAAGTAACTGAAAGACCCGGATACTTCTGCTGTCAGAGCGCCCTTCTCGCAAAGAACGTTGTAGTTATGTTTATTCTGGCGTGCTATCCTCGCCGGTATAAATCCCTGTCCACCTGAAAATCCTTCAAATTCTTCCTGAAAAAACGAATTCCATCCCAATAAAGTAATGTTCATTTCTAAAGCCTTATATTTCATTATTATTAAAAATTTTTCTCACTGGTGGACAAAAAACAAAATACCTTCCGATGAATAGACATGGAAGGTTACTGGAAACACACATTGACATAATGCAAAGGTCTTCTTTCCTGTTAATTCATATTGTACACCTGTGAGAAATACGGAGTATTAATGCTTCCCAAGTCTGTCGCCACAACCAGCACAGCCTGGTGCAATTTATTATCGATATCAGTCATAAAGGAAATCCTCCTTTGGTTAAGTTCGCTTATTTGTTAAATGTAATGCGGTTTCTCTTTGTTGTCAAGTAATTGAGATAGAGATTTGATCGATTATATTTTTACAAACAGTGTTCGTAACTTATTAATGTGTAAAAACCCAATAGGCGTGCTGTCGGGTGCCCTCATCCGACAGCCAATCTACAATTATTCCGATGATACTGTGTCAGGTGAGAGCACCTGACATCACGGACTGTGGTTTTACACATTAATCATTACTGTCAGTATTCGCAATTTATGAATTATTCAGGTATCAAACCTTGATAAGTAACCGAATTCTCATTATAATAGATATTAGGAGCGATTGGCGGGTGGCAGCTCGGCGTGCAACGCAATGGTGGTATTGTGAGGAAGAAAGCGATGCGTGTTATGAGAAAACCATATAAACAGGAGCTAATAACCATGAAGATTCTATACACTGATTACACAAGGAGTAAATAAGTGCATATTACAAAGCTGATAATTTCAAACTTTAAGATGTTTGAAAATCGTACATTTGACTTTAATAAAGACATCAATATTCTTGTAGGTGATAACGAATCAGGCAAAAGCACAATTCTTGAAGCAATCGAAATTGGACTTAACTGTAGTTACAGAGGAAAGTACTTAGCATCAGAGGTAACAACAGATTTGTTTAACATTGGGGCAGTAGGAAAATACCTTGAAAGCGACAAATCGGCATCGAAGCTTCCGGAGATTTGTATAGAATTGTTTTTGGATAATTTACCTGAATATAGAGGTGAGAACAATAGTCTTGGTGAAGACTCGCATGGAATATCACTAAAGATTGTGTTTGACGAGGAACTTTCAACTGAATACGAAGAATTAATCAAAAAACCAGACGACATAAAAACAATACCAGCCGAGTTCTACAAAATTGAGTGGTTAGATTTCGCTTGGAAAAAAATCAAGTTCATGAATAAAAAGGTTAATGGTCTTTTTATTGATCCGGCGAGGCTACACCCAACATATGGTAAGAACCAATACATATCCAAGATTATAAAAACCACACTAACTAAAGAACAGCATGCTCTACTTAATCTCAACTATCGCCAATTAAAAGAGCAGTTTAACGATCAGCCCCAAGTAGCCAACATAAATAAACAACTAGATTCTGATAAAGTCATCACAGAAAAAGACCTGCAAATTGTAGCCAATGTATCATCTACCAATAGCGTAGAAACTGGGCTGCAATTAGCTGTTGACCGCATCAACTTCCCACATATTGGCAGAGGCGAGCAAAACAATATTCAGATAAAGTTAGCCATACAGAACAAAGCTAAAAACATTGACGTCATCATGCTTGAGGAACCAGAAAATCACTTATCCCATGTCAATCTATCAAAATTGGTCAATTATATAGAAGAGCACAGAAATGAAAAACAGTTGTTTATCACAACGCATAGCTCATATGTTTTAAATAAATTAAACCTAAACAAGCTTTGCCTGATTTCCGAGAAATATAAGCGTTTAAATGAGATTGAAAAAGATGTCTCTAGACGATTAAAAAGGCTACCAGGCTATGACACTCTTCGCGCAGTTCTATCTAAGAAGGTAGTTCTTGTCGAGGGACCATCAGATGAGTTAATACTGAAGAAAATGTATCTTGTTAAGCACGGACGACTTCCGGAAGAAGACGGTATAGATATCATTGTAGTTAGGGGGCTCGGATTTGAGAATTATCTACAAATAGCAAAGCACATAGGTACAAAACTTAATGTAGTCAAAGATAATGACGGGTGTTACGAAAATAAAATCAAACGCTACATGGAGATGTATAAAGAATACGATTTCATTGAATTCCACTCTTCAGAAGACGATAATCTCTATTCTCTCGAACCTGCAATGATAGCAAGTAATTCTGAGAATGAAGTCACTCTAAATACTTATGCAAAAATAACTTTATCTACACAAACATTCAAAATATATGAAAAAGAAAAGAGCAAAGTTAATAGGATTAAATTCTTAGAAGAATGGTACAAAGACAAAGGTGGAGCTGGCAAAAAGAAAGTCGATTCAGCTATGAGAATATTTGAATCCGATAAAAAAATAGTATATCCTGATTTTCTAAAAAGGGCGCTTAATTTTGATTAGGAAATTAATTATTGCATGCGCAGGAGCAGGTAAGACACATAGGATTGTGGAGGAAGCTATCCAGAATATCAATTCAGGAAGTAAAGTGCTTACAGTTACATACACTGAAAACAATCAGGCTGAAATCACCAAAATGTTTAAGCAGCTTGGGGGAGTGGATAGGGACAAGTTCAATGTCAAGGGATTGTTTACATTTCTTCTGGAAGATATTATTCGTCCTTATCAGTGTTGTATTTTTAAAAATCGGATCGAAAATTTCAATTTCAATGATTCTGATCCGCATAAGGATAAGGGGAGAACAATTCCGGGGCGCAGTGAAAAAAATAGCGATGGTTCATATAAGCCGATATACTACCTTACTAGCAGTACTAATAAGGTACATACGACTTATCTTGCGAAGTTGGCAACCAAGGTTATTGAGGAAAGTAATGGAAAGCCCATTTCAAGATTAGGAGAGATATATAGCCACATATACTTTGACGAAGTACAAGACCTTGTTGGTTGGGATTATGAAGTATTAAAAGCGCTTGCTAAGTCCAGCAATCTTGATATCACATGTGTAGGTGATTTTCGTCAAACTATCTATGATAGTGCGATTACTCAAAAACTACCAAAAACAAGCGAAAAAAAGAAAGAGTGCTTTTCTCAAATGAATTTTGATTATGAACATTTGAGCATCAATCGAAGGTCAATACAATGCATATGTGACATTGCTGACAGTGTCCATGTTGATGAAGGATACGAAAGCACGAAATCGCTTGTCGAGGAAGTTCCTGAAAGATACATTGAACATACTGGTGTATTCATTGTAAAAGAGTCAGACTCTAACAGATACGTCCAAATATTCAGACCTACACTGCTTAGACATAGTATCAGCTCAGGCAAGAAGTTTAACCAGATGTCTATAGGAAAATTCAACTTTGGAAAATCAAAAGGTATGGGTTTTGACAGAGTGCTAGTATTGCCTACTCCACACTACATAGACTTCTTGAAGGGAAATAAAAACATATTTGATAAGGATAAAACAGATAAATCAAAAAATAAATTATATGTGGCTATGACACGTGCTAGATACAGTCTTGCTTTTGTCATCCCTGATAAGGATGCTGATGAGTGCAATCTTCCGGTTTGGAATGAGAGTTATCAAAGCACCACACTCGGATAAATTGCTCGCTGTGCTCCATTTCAACCGCTTATACAGTACGTTGAATACCAGATTAAGACACCAGCTGAGTTGTTATGAGCACTTGATCTGAGCGTGGTGACGACCACGATCTTCTACTACCAATAAGTCTTCCCGGATTGACTGATATTGACGCTGCCTAACAGGGCTTTGATATTAAACTTCAAGGTAATCACTAATGAATAATCTGAAATTAACCAAAACAAAGATCGAAAATTGTGTGGGTTACATCACCATGAACCGACCTGGGCTGTTGAATGCTTTTTGTCTGAACATGGCAAGGGAGTTACTTGAAGTTTTGGACGATTTCAAGAATAATTCCGAAGTGAGGAGCATTGTAATTCTCGGTGAAGGCAAAGTGTTTTCATCTGGAGGAGATGTGAAGGAAATGCTCGGATATGTCGAGGATGGGAAAGATCCGGCAGCCTATTTCAGAGCTCCGTTATCATCGTTCGGGAAAATCTGTGAAACTATCAGAGATTTACCAAAACCGGTTATTGCTGCCGTTCACGGCGCTGCGATGGGTTTTGCATTTAACCTTGTGCTGAGTTGTGATTTCAAAATAGCAACTGAAAACGCTCGGTTTGGTCAGGCTTTCATCCGACTGGGTTTATCTCCCGATGGTGGAGGAACCTGGATGCTGCCGAAGCTGGTCGGTTATTCACGTGCTTGTCAACTGACAATGCTGCCGGATGAGATTGATGCCAAAACAGCTTTGGATTGGGGTCTGATAAACTGGATTGTATCTTTAGATGAGTTTGAGCTTAAATATAAGCAAATCGCTGAAAAACTAACCAAAGGACCATCAAACGCCTTAGCGAGAACAAAACTTCTCCTGAATCAATCCTTTAACAACACGATTTCCGTTCATACCGAATACGAAAGACTTGCTCAAATCGAAAACGCACACCATTTTAATTTTGGTGAGGGTTTGAAAGCATTTACCGATAAAAGGGAACCGGAGTTCGAATAGGATTTCCTTAAGTGAGATCGTCTATGCACGGTCAAAATACAATCCACCCGACACTTCAAATTTAACCACCAATCCCAGCAATAAAACGCACCCGCGCATTGTTACTCCGTTATTGCAATTCGATTCAGCATATTCAGAAATCATTTTCGTTCCTTTTTAGTGTTATGAAATAATTTAAACAACTATTTATCAGATGGTAAGGATTTTATTAGCGGGAATTACGAAATACCGGGTGATAATTTCCGCTCTGGATAATATAATTACCTGACTATAGAAACCGGTTCTACAGCCTTACCATTTCGGTTTTTTAACAAAACCCAGTAACGCCCACTTGGCAAAGTGCAGCTATTACTATCAGTTCCCTGCCAATTATATGTTTTATAACCTCCTTTCCCGGCAGGAATAATCTGTTTCAATACGGTTCTTCCAAGTGAATTTACTATCAGGAATTCTGCGCCTGAAGGCGGAATTGTAAAAGGAATTATGGTTGAATTGTTAAACGGATCGGGATAGTTTGAAAATATCCTAAGATTGGAAAATGAAGGTAATAAATAATTGTCATCTCTTACATCGTTTTGTGTTTTATATCTTAAAAATGCTCTCAATTTCTGTATCTTACTTATGGTAGTTCAGTTTAACGACGCCAAGTTTCTTCTCCGCGCTGTGAACCAAACCAAAATAGGCGCCTGTAACTGCCGGCAAACCGGCAGAATTGGCGCCATCCCAGATAAAGGTGTGACTATTGCCATTTGAATTTCCCAAATCATCAAGATTATTTATCAACCTGCCCATACAATCAAAAATGCCGATTTTCAAAGATGAATATACCGGACTGTCGGCTATTACCCGAATAGTTACAGTTGAATTGAACGGATTAGGATATGCGGCAAATAGTGTTATTTCCGGTAGAAAACTATGATTGTCGTTGAATGAAGCGCCGACGTCGTTTGTAATGTCATATTTGTAAAGATCATATTCAAAGAGTTCTTTATAAAAAAGAGCGTATGTAAGATTTTCCTGTGGCGAATATATAACTAAAGGGTGCCCAATTTCATCATCAAAATAAAGCTCCTGCCAGGATTCACCGTCATCAACCGATTGCAATATTACGTTTCCCTCTGCGAATGCATTTGCACATGCAACCCAACTAAGTGAATCATTCGTTTTTGCGAAATTTCTTGGTAGGAAATGCGTGAGACTATCTGAAGTATAAATAACTTCCCAGGATTCCCAGTAATTTTCGGATGTAAATAAATATGGAGTATTATTGTAACTTCCGAGTCCTAAAAAGACTCCATCCCCCTTGTAAACAAACTTTGTTGACTGACACGGGATACCATCATAAAACCTCCACCGCTCCCCGTTATTTTCAGAAGCTAAGAAAAGAGGACGTTCAATGTCCACTCCATAACTTAGCCCCACTATTATTCTCTGCTCATCCGCAATAGTTACCGACACAGGGATACCAAGGACCTCAAGATCAGCATTTTGTGGAGTCCATTGGTGCCCCCACTGAACTTCCCAGTTTTCACCTCCATCTGTCGTATGAACAATGATTTGACCAAGAAATAAGTTGAAATCGAAATCATAAATACCGTATCCTCCAACCGCCCAGCCCTCATTGCTGTTTATGAACTCTATGTCTCTAAATTCAATAGGATATTCCATCTCCTCGATTCCAAAATCACCTCGATGCTGAACATCCCAGGATTCACCGCCATCGCATGTCTTTACTATGAAACCATAATCTCCAACAACCCATCCTGTATCCGGATCAACGAAAAAGATGTCCATCGATGAGATTCCTGGTACTCCAACTATTTCGTAATTTTCACCACCATTAAGGATGTGCCTGACACCTGGGGAATAATAATTTCCAATCCATCCTTCATCCTCGGATGTGAAAATAAAACCAGCAGGGTACATCTGCTGCCGAAAGCTGGAAACATATTCCCAACCGTGTTCAGCCCGACATAATGCGATAGACATTAACAGAACCAAAATTGTCAGGATGTTTATTTTTTGTTTGCCATTCATTAAAGCCCTCTTTCTTTGTAAAAAGCATATCCTATCGCTTCTTACTTCATACAACACAACCGTTTATTTATCGCCATGAAGCAAGTTGCAATCTTACAAAAACAAAAATGAGTGATCCTACCGGAT
>JAVCDD010000221.1 GCA_030765125.1 Candidatus Hatepunaea meridiana | reverse complement strand
GGAAATGACTGGCTGGCAAACATTCCCAGGAACTTTAATGAGTGTGTCTGACGGATAACAATCCGGTAGGATCACTCATTTTTGTTTTTGTAAGATTGCAACTTGCTTCATGGCGATAAATAAACGGTTGTGTTGTATGAAGTAAGAAGCGATAGGATATGCTTTTACAAAGAAAGAGGGCTTTAATGAATGGTAAACAAAAAATAAACATCCTGACAATTTTGGTTCTGTTAATGTCTATCGCATTATGTCGGGCTGAACACGGTTGGGAGCTTGTCGGAAATCTTGAAATGAATTGTCCCGTACCTCGAGGATTGTTTTTCAGTTCTGAAACCGAAGGATGGCTTGGAAATGCTATGCGACCAATCGCACACCACACTTCAAACGGGGGGATTGATTGGGAAGAGCATAAACTCACTAATGCCGTTATCCTAGATTTTTATTTTATTAATCCTGATACAGGCTGGTTTGTTGGCGACTCGGCCGAAATAAAACGAACAACCAACGGTGGTGAGGAATGGACTCAACAACATTTCGGTCTGATTGATGGATTAGAATTCCCTGTAGTATTATATGATATACTCTTCACTAGTTCTAACGAGGGTTGGGCAGTAGGGGGATACTGGATTATAGATGGTGGAGTGTTCGATAGGGAAACCTATGTTGGCAGACTTGTACTACATACTGAGAATTGTGGTGTGGATTGGGAGATTGCATTTATAGAGAGTTACCGTGGAGACGTAAATCCAGATGTTGGAAAGCCAACAAAAATTGCAGTATCTGACAGTTTAGTAATTGTAACGTTGCCTATTTATCCTTACTCACGATCCTATTCAGTTCTTGTTTCAAAGGATAAAGGTGAAAACTGGAGAATATCTGAGACTCCCTGTGACCCTTATTCAATCGTGAGTCTTGGAAATGAAACGTTTATCGTCGGTGGATTTGAGGAAGGCCGATGGCAAGGCGATGAAACTTCAATGGTCATCAAATCAGAGAATGGTGGAGATGATTGGGATATTGTATATTCCACTAATGAGCGGGAGAGATTTTCCCCCTATTCGATTTCATTTATGACTGATTCGATTGGATGGATAGGTGGAACACATTATGAATCTTTTATGCTCAAAACAGTCGATGGAGGAGATACATGGAATGAGTTGTTTTTTGAAGATTCTGAGACTCACCCGAAATTAGTTCAATTTATTAATGAAACTACTGGTTTTGCAGTATTTTATAAAGATATTTACGAAATAGATATTTATCAATTCAAGGATGATAATAGTATAGATCATTTGAAGAATACAACCTCAAATCTTCCCGAAAGTTGCAGTATAGATAATACCTTTCCAAATCCGTTCAATTCTCGAATAAATATTCATGTAAATGCAACAATGCCGATTTCTAAACCGAAGCTGTTAATTTACAGCCTGTCAGGGAAGGTGGTTCGCAATCTATCACCATTTAACAATAACCTTAACAATCATTTGATTTTTATATGGGATGGTAAAAACCAAAATGGTGACAATGTTGCAGCAGCTAGTTACTTTGTAGAATTTGTTTCATTCGAAAAAAAATCTGACTGCATACCAATCACGTTTATAAAATGAATCAACAAATGTGTTTTCAGGATAACAGGTAAACACTTATTGTGTGACCATGAAATTTAAATTCAGATTAATTTATACCGTTAACTTTTCAATTATTTCAGGAGAAAGAAAATGTTTAATCAAAGTCTTATCAAAACTTTGTGGTTAATAATTTTGCTATTAACCGCAATCTCGCTTTCGTTTGCGTCTTATCCCACCAATTACAATGATGGGCATTATGAGTTAGACGCGCTTAACGTTCAGTTCAAAGCCTCAGTTCTTCCAGTTACTTGGTCCTATGACCAGTATGGTCAACTATCAACAAACCTAACTTGGCTCAATACTGTTATATCTCAAAACGGGATTGAAGCAATGGATAGAGTCTATCTTTCGAGTGATTCATACCTGAGCACCATTGACACTAGGTTGGCAGGCTGGTATTGCTTTATTTTTTCTACGGATGTTGATATTGAATCAATGACAACTCTATTCGAAGGCTATTCTGACGTAAACGATGTTCAACCGATAGCTAGATCAATTCCCTTGGATCCTAATGATCCGAGATTTGACGAGCAATGGGCACACCAAATCACTGAGACTGTCACTGCATGGGATGATGGTGATGGTGAAGTAGGTGATCCCGCAGTTACAATTATGTTTATAGATGCAGGTGTAGATTGGAATCACCCAGAATTAGAGAATCAATTTTGGATCAATGAAAACGAGGATGATGGCGATGATGTCTATGAACCTGAAACGCCGGTTGGCGAAGGTGGTGATTTCGGAGAACTCGTAGGAGCTGATGGCGCGCCAGGCATACTTCACCAGGATGACGACGGCGATGGTGGCACTGATTGGAATGATCCTCAAGTTATTAGCGCCGATTACGATATGGACGGAACAAGGTTGTACGGTGGCGATCAGGAACTCGACACCAATATCGACGAATTCCTGAACCAAGAACACGCCAATTGGGATCAAGCAATTGACGATGATGATTATGATGATCTGATCTTAGCTGCGTATGATGATGACGAGGATGGCTACGCAGATAATGTCATAGGAATGACAGTTCATAGGCAATTTCCCGTAGGTCATGAGAATTTTGAAGGATTGAGTAATCCTCTTGATTATTTAGGTCACGGAACAATGGTTACCGGTATTGCAGCGGCAACCACTAACAATGAAATAGGGCTATCGGGAGTTGCCGGAGGCTGGAGTCCAGACGCTGCCGGAGTGAATTATATTATGTTCAGAACAGCGGGACGCAATGCAACTAGACGTGGTTTGGAATGGGCGGCTCTTACTGGAGTTGAAAATGAGGAAATCGATATATTAAGCATTAGTTTTGTATTCGATGCAATCTATGATGATGAAGGACTACCCAATGATCCTTTCCTTGATATCCTGGTAGAATCAATTCCTGTTTGCGTTGCGGCTGGAAACGGCGGAGGTGACGCTTTCGAGAATCGGGTAAATTATGGGGCTGCTTCATATCCTGGTGTTATAGGCATAACTGGAACTACACACGATGATTATGCTGCTTCTTATACTAACTACGAAATAGATTTTAGAATCGCCGGTCCATGCGAAACTGTATTAGTGACCACCCCGACTTATGAGGGTTGGAAGTTCAATACCGGTACGCATGATTGGGCTCGGAATTACGCAATCGTACATGGAGGCACATCAGCCGCAACCCCATATGTTGCGGGTGTTGCAGCGCTGATAAAGAGCGCTAATCCGGAGCTAACAGGACCAGAAATTTCGTTAATCTTACAGGCAACTGCAGATGACATTAACTGCGCAGGAACAAATTATTTTGATGCCTATGGCAAAATGGGTTCAGGTAGAGTCAATGCAGCGGCTGCAGTTGCTGCTGCAGACGATGATCCTGTTCCGCGAATAGTCGCAAAGACTTATGAACTTACGGACAACGGAAATGGAGACGGTATAGTTATTCCTGGTGAGACCTTTGAAATAGTTCAGATATTCGAGAACGTTTGGGCAGATGCAGATAATGTAATTGTTACACTAATCAACGATGAAGGTGACGATATTCAGATCGGAGATGGAGTCTACGATTATGGCGATATTGAATCAGGGGATAGAGTTATTAACGATGATGATCCTTTTACATTTACGGTGTCCGGCGATTATGATGTGATGGAATCACCAATCGAATTGCATTATCACGTTAACTCTGATGAGGGTGCTTATGAGGTAGATCTACCGATATACTTTAGAGTGCCGGGATCGGAAGTGGCTGGCGATTTTCCGGTTGATTTAGGTTATCCACTTGTCTCATCGCCCACTTGGGTGTTAGTGGATGATGGTGAGGATTTAGCATCAACCGTTTTTGCGATTGGTGGTTCAAATGGAGTTTATGCTTATCGTGAGGATGGGACATTATTTGGAATATATGAAACCGGTGCTCGAGTCTCTCTATCACCTGCGAGTGCAAGAGTATTTTTAGATGGATGGTTTGATAATGTCGGTGCAATCATCGCAGTTGATGACGACGGAGACCTTTACTGTTGGAACGCTACAACCGGTGAGCTAATCTGTGATGTTGTTGAAATCGGAGATAATCCAATAGTTTCACCGGTCATCTACTATAATGAGGGACCTGAAACAATGGTTGTAACAGGTATCGTTGAGCCAGATAATGCAACAGACGATGTATTTGTTTTTAATATCACAACAGAGGAGTTAATCAGTACGGCGTTATACAGAACAATCGTGCTTGACGGAGTTGCTGTTGGAGATGCGGATGGAGATTATCAAAGTGAGATATTTATTATTTCTACATCAGAAATAGGTGCATACCATCTCTCCTCGTTGGATGGAGTGACCTTAGAAGAAAACTTCCGTAATAATATTCCGGGTACCCCAACTACAGTCGTTGTTGGAGATCTCGAATACAACGAAGCTCCATTTTTGGATGTAGTAACATTTTCAATTGGTGGATGGGTATTAATTCATGATGGTGAAACTGGTGAGAGAACAGGTGACTATAGAGATTTATCGATTACGAATCTCACTGCTAGTTTGCAAAATCCCAGAACTGAAAATAGAGTTGAAAATTCACTCATATTGGCTAATGTTAGAGGTGACGATAAGTTAGAAATCATTACAACTAATTTCCGGAAAGGCTCGTTATATGTGTGGGATCAAGATATGGACATGCACGACTGTTTAATGGGTGTCCAACCGATTTTTAACCACATTAACGATTCTGTTGATTTAATCATTTATTAGTATTTTGAGAATTCTTATAGGTTTGCTTTTTCACATTTACAATATTCAGTATTTCTGGCTTAATGCCGATTCATCTTGTTATATGAAAGGTAAAACAGAAAATTCCTTCGTTTTTCAACAAAAAGAGGCAAAACAACGCATTTTATGCCATAATCGGTTGCAAATAGGCGTACTTCACCCCATGTTTGATGAATCGCTTGACATTACAAGCAATGGCAGCGAATATCAGTTGAAGCCAAGTTCGTTTCTCCGTTCGGTGACGAGAGCATCTGACGCCATGCTTGCGAACAAGCTCGCTGACCATAGCCTCCGCCCCGGCGCGAACACCGCACTTCTTGCGGTAGTCCTTATCATTCATATACTTGTGATGACGAGCTGCGCCGATATACGACGCCTTATCAACCGTCAAAGTGGCGACTCGCTTGCCAATCTTGACCGGACAGCGCCCCTTTAGTTTGCAAGACGAACAAACATACACGGAAAAATGAACCAAAGTCTTGCCCGTCTTGGCGCTGCGGGCTTGATCAAGCGGTATCTGCTTTTCAGGACAAGCATTTACAATAAGTTCACCGTCAGGCTCGTCGATGCTGACATCAAAATCAGCAATGTCGAGCGGACGATCCGGAGCCTGAAACGATTCAAAGGATTGGGAACGACCTGAACTTGGACCTTCAAGCGCAATACCTTCTTTATCTGAAGCGATGATAGTTTTGCCGTTTACGAAACCAGCGTCGGCATATTGCTCTTCAGGTTTCAAGCAGGATTCATCCAAGCGGTTTTGAATATCAGGAAGTTCTTTAACATCGGGAGTCGGCGACGTTCTCAAACCGACATCGGAGATAAACTGCGTATCGTTGGATTTATCGCAGGTTTCAGTGGCAAAACCACGTTGTCCGGTAACTTTCTGTTCGCGCTTTTTAGTATAGCGGGCATCAGTGTTGTGCGGACTGCAGATGATTTCATCGCCCAAAGGCTTCTCGCGAATAACGATCTTTGGCGAATCGTTTTCGTCGTCTTCAACGATCTCACATTGTTGATTTAGCACGGTCGCGAGAGTCTTAAAGCTCGTATAATGCTTAACTTGCTTATGATTGGCAAATGCCTGATACAGTAAATAGAGGTCGTGTGCCATTAGTTTAATCTGTCGTTGTGCCTTATCGCGATACTTCTCTGTCAGATCAAATTCTTTCTCCAGATAATCCCGCGAAAGTTCAGGATTGATCTTTTGATACAAGCCTGGCTTCTGTTTGCGCAGGTTCTGAAGAAAGACGCGGATGGTCTCTTTGAACAATCCATAGCGTGACAATAGTCTAAGCCAGCCGTGAATGAAAAATGAATCTGTCCGCTGTTTCTTCAGCGATGTCCCGCAAATCTCAGCAAACTTGAGGGTCAATTCCTGAAAGAATTCCATTGCGGTATCGTCTTTTTCAAGCCGCTGATAGAATTTGAACAGTGTAGTATGATCGATTATCGCTTCACCCAATGGCGTACAGGTTGCGTTCTGCCAATCCAAACGGCGGCGGTATTGAAACTCGGCTCCGCGCCAAGTCAATTTATCCATTGACATGAAGATAAGTAATGACACTGTCCGTTTGATAGATTTATTAGGTGCGCCGCCTTCCGACTCGAATAGATGACTGAATTTGTCTTCCTCGATCAGAGGATAGATTCTCTCGCTGTAGGTGTAAGACCAGTCATCTTCCGGCAGAATATCCGGAACAATATTATGCACCTCAAAAACAGTTGTTTGGGCGCTTGTTTTGCGAAACATGGAAATAGCCGATTGTTGTTTGTAAGTTCTTATTTATCACAACTATAATGTACAACAATAAATGTATATTGTCAAGAAAATATATGATTAATTTCTTGTTTATTAGTGAATTGTCATGCTTGATAGTAAATCAACAGAATCATTAACGAGGCAAGAATTGAACCCATCGCTATGGTATTTGATGCAGACTTGGAAAACGGTTTTAATGAGATAATGCTGCAGTTTAACTCCGGTATGATAGGAGCCTTCAATTGTGAACATCAATCGCTACCGTTGGTTGATGGATTTCCATACTATACTGGACTTACAAGGTCTGACGATGGTCATAGGGCTCCGACACCGATGATTGCATATTCGATGGACTCACGTAGATATTTTGTTGTTACAGCGTGCAATTACGACGATGGTGAAACCAGTTATGGTCGTCTATACGCCCATCCGTTTAGAACCGATGTGGATTACTGTCCAATGACAGAGTGGCCACAATACCGACATGACGGCGCCAACACAGCAAGAGCTAATCAATCCTGGAGTGGGTGATATAGACGACAATGCTGTGATCGTCTGGGATGGTAGAATCCGCTTAGAAGGAGACGTCAGCGTCCCGTCGACAAGTACGCTAGTCATTAATCCCGGGACAGTAATCTGCAGCGAACCGGGTACGTCAGACCACAGATTGATCATTGAAGGAACGTTGATTGCTGAAGGCAATGAGGCAGAACAGATTTATTATCAATCCACAGTTCCCGGCAGTCAGACGGGCGGCATCAGGCTTGAGACGGGATCTTCTACTGGCAGCATTATAAAGTACCTTAATGTCACTGATGCAAAGTACGGCGTGCGATGCGCTGTGAACCTAACTGAACCGATCAGCAACAACAAGTTTGAGGATTGTTACTACGGCACATACCTGTCATATTCGAGTACTGAAGTATCAGAAAACGAATACATTGATGGCACATACGGCGTGAGGTTATATAATTGCCCCTCAGCGACAGTTTCAGATAACAGCTTCGACGGAATGTCCAGCAGGGCAATAAACGTTTATAATGCAACCTACGCAGATATTAGCGACAACACGATTATTGACGCAGGCTATGCTGGAATCTATTTTCAGAATTCTTATGGTGATTTAACTGGTAACGATGTAACCAATTGTGCGCGCGGCATTGTCTGTTACGGATCATCTCCGAAGATGATTCAAAATACAATGTCAAGTTGCACAAACGGCGGTTTGCTGTTATACAACGACGCGCAACCGATGTTGAATCCGTCTGCTGGTGGATATAACACGATATACTCCAACGGTTCAACTGCAGAAATCCCAATATACGGCAACCTTTATCCTTTACTGGATTACGGACATAACAACATCTACAATATCCCCGAAACGGCAACGCCGTTCTTGAAGATGATCACAACTACGCCTGGAACCTTCAGCTATTATGTTCGTTACAACTATTGGGCAGAATCTTCTATAACATTAGATCCCTATGATCGGTTTGATCCCTATGATCCTTCTAGTGGGCAAGATGTAATTTATCTGCCTCTTGAGGATACATATCAAACCGCCTCTGACGAAGACGAAATAACAGCTCTGGATGATAGCCTCAAAATTGCCAATGAAGTTGTCTGCACCGAGGATAACGAAAGAGCATTGGCAATATACAATTGGATAGTTGAATCTCATCCTATGCAACACCAGGCGTTAACGGCAATGGGAGGTCTGTTTGTAGCCACCAAATATGATACAGGCGATGTCGAGGAATTGATAGACGTCTATCAGGCTTTGGCGGATGATTATGAAAATGCAAGGTTTACTAAGCATGCGCTGGATTACGTCGCTTATTGTCAAGTTGAACTGGGCGAATATGAAGAAGTTATTGAATATTATGAATCAATTATCCTTGACGCTCCTTCGGTGATGGATTCCATTTACGCTATTATAGACCTGGGCGCAGCAATCCTCCAACAGATAAATGAAGATGGTGGCGAGGAAGTAAACGGAATATCATCCAGAAAAGTGAGACCTAATCATTCATCAGACGCAAATTCTTCATTTACGCGGACGCTTCGTTCCATCGGTAATACGGTGGCAAAGGAAAAGTCGTTGTATTCAAGGATCATCAGATCAGTGAAAACAATCACCTCCAAAGAAACCATAAATAGAAGTTCCGCTATTATTGATCAGTTTCTCCCGAATAATGAGGAGGACTATGAAAGAAAAGTTGTCGAGCTGCTCTCGCTGTTGGACGAACTGGATGTAGATGAAATTGTTACTGATCCGGCTGTTCCGGATCAGTATTTCCATAGGCAGAATTATCCCAATCCATTCAACTCCTACACGAATATTGACTACGGTTTGCCTGAAAATTCCAATGTGGAGATCATCATATATGATGTCATAGGCAGAGAAGTAAAAACCGTTGTTAATGAAAAACAGAAAGCGGGATATTATTCAGCTGTTTGGAAGGGTGATAACTCAAATGGAATAACTATGTCGTCTGGGATCTACTTCTGCAAGATTACCGCTAGCAATTTTGAGAATGTACAAAAGATAACGATGATCAAGTAGTTCCTGAGTCAAATATTGATGGGAGCGGCTTTCTGGTAGCTCCCATCAATAGCACTTATCCGCAGTAATCGTTATCGGATAGTTTGTAGCAACCTAAAATTTATGACTCTGTCTCATATAGTCTCAAATTGTGTCAATCTGGCATAAATAAGTTGCTTATCGATAGAGTATTAGGTATTGTTGGCTGATGTAACGTGTTTTTCTACTGACGTTTGCAATATCAGCATAGCGCAGATTAGAAAAGATTGCATATATTACACCGTTTATTCCTAATAACCTTAGTATTTCTAATCTACCTCTCAGCGCCTCAGCGCATCTCTTCAACCCCACGTCAGAATAACTTCCGCGGTTTCAGAGAAACCGAGCTACATGTCAGATTGTGCTGTTTAACGGTATGCCACTGCCTGATGGTTCTGATGAATTCATCCTCACCGACCACTGCATCGTAAGCAGCCGTCCCAATCCATTCAACAGCAGCACAACCGTTGACTATGTCCTAACTGAAGCGGTCTTTACTTCGTTAAAAGTATATGATTTAAACGGCAGGATGGTTGATGTTCTACATGTAGTGCCGATGTATCGTCGGCAAGGTTCTTCAATGCCGATGAGATACCAGCGCTACGGTGTTTTCAATCTTCGTTGAGTCGCTCCCGAAAGGCTTTCCTTTAGTATCTAAGCTTGTTGTTTTGGTGTTCTTTACTATGGGAAGTGGGGTATGCATATCCTGCACGAATTTACTCAAAATCAGCCAAAAAGGCAGAAGACCGGTCAAAATGACTTGACCGGTCTTCTTTATCACCTGTAGCGGGGGTAGTATCTGAACCTACGACGATTAGTAGTTGTTTTCCATCTTTCCTCACTTAACCCGTCATTCTATTTATCTTATCAATCAAGTTCTACGGATATGAAATGTTCTTTGAATTATTCTTCTCAAGATGCCATCAAATACTTTTCACTTTAAGAAATACTTGATTAAAACAGAATAAGTAACTGAAGTTTCGCACCATAGAAATTGGGCGTTTTTAAGGGGTTTTTAGTATAGAAACCGACCCATAATTTGTTATATTGTAGTTAGTTACAACAACATTCCAAAAAGGAGCAGGAATCGTGGTT
>JAVCDD010000148.1 GCA_030765125.1 Candidatus Hatepunaea meridiana | reverse complement strand
TACCCTCCCATTTTGTCATTCCCGCGAAGGCGGGAATCCAGAGTTTTCAAGTATTTAACAAACACCATCTGGATTCCCGCCTTCGCGGGAATGACAAAATGGGAAGTATTTCAACAGGATCATTAATCTACAACCAAAAGACTAAAGACAAATAACCATTGCCAAAAGAAGATTTTACATCCTGTGGGATAAGCCTCATCGGTAGATCAATTCGTGTTCTTCCCGAAGTTTCCTCAACAAATGAATTGTTGAAGGCAGAAGCTGAGGAATGTCTTGCATCGGAGGGAACGGTTATTATTGCAGAACATCAGACTGCCGGGCGTGGTAGATTGGACAGAGTTTGGGAATCACCGCCTGGTAAATCATTGTTGTTCTCTCTATTGCTATATCCTGAAATTCCCGGTGATAAGATGCAATTGATCGGGTTGATGGCTTCGCTTGCGGTTTTAAATGGTCTGGAGGTTGCACAACTCAAACATCTTAACCATCAAATCATCCACTTGAAATGGCCTAATGATATACTGGGCACAAAGCGGAAACTATGCGGGATATTATCCGAAGCCGGTGTTGATAAAAACGGACGCAGATTCACAGTGGTCGGAATTGGTATAAATGTAAATCAAACCCTTAACGATTTCCCCGAACCATTGCGAAACACTGCTACATCGCTGTACATTATGACAGGTAAGAAACATCCGCGCACAACCCTGTTAAAATCCATCCTCGCTTCAATGGAGGATCATTATAATCGTTTACTTAACGAGGGCGTGGAGTGGATTCCACAAACCTGGCTGGAACGTGCAGGTATTAGAGGTAAGAAAGTCGAAGTTAAGGACAGCAACAATACGATCAGCGGGACTTGCCTGGGACTTAATCCGGACGGGGCTCTTCAGCTTATGATGCCGGATGACTCTATACAGACAATTTACAGCGGAGACGTCTCTTGAAGCGTTTTTTATTAGCCGTAGACATAGGCAACACCACCCTCGAATGCGGTTTGTATGATGGGGAAAAGCTAACAACTAATTGGCGGTTATCCAGCACCGTTGACCGTACGCCGGACGAATGCTGGCAGTCAACGGTTTTCTTCTGCAAGGAAGCAAACATTGATCCGGGTCAGTTGAATGCAATAGCAATCGCATCCGTTGTACCGGGTCAGACGCGCAGCTTTGTGAAAATGACGGAGACAAGATTCGATAATGATCCATTGGTCATCTCAATAGATACCTGTTCATTCCTCAATGTACGCTACTCTGATCCTCGGCAGGTTGGCGCAGATAGATTGTGCAACGCTTACGCAGGATATCACCACTATGGCGGTCCTTTAATAATAGTGGATTTCGGCACAGCGGTTACACTTGACGTTGTGGCTGAAGACAGTGGATACCTGGGGGGAATCATCCTGCCCGGACCTCGCACGGCAGCGAGGGTGCTGCATAGCCGTACTGCACAATTACCACAGGTTTCGCTTAGATTTCCCGATAAACTGATAGGCGTCAGTACAGATCACTCGATTCAGGCAGGACTTACTTGGGGAATGGTGGATATGATTGACGGTCTGATCGAAAGGATCAGCATTGAATTAGGAAAGGAACCGTATGTAGTTTCAACAGGCGGGCTGGCTGAGCCATTTGCTTCACGAAGTCGTAATTTTAGAAAATTACATCCCGATCTTGTGTTAGAAGGTATTAGGTTGATTTACTCGAAAACAAGAGGTTAATGAGTTCAGAGTTCAAGCTTCAGCTTGTTTTCTGGATGAACTCTGAACTGGAAGACAACCTGAAGGTTGAACTCTAAACTCTGAACTTCTTATTGCCAAGGAATTCTAAATGACATCCACTTTCTTCACGATATTACAAATATATACTTCACTTATACTAACTCCATCTATTAACGTGGTCTATCCCCGACCGATGGGAAATGATTCGATTTCTTATATCGCAAAGGTTGATTCCAATTTTATATTTGGTTCTGTAATGCCCTCCGATGCGCGCCTGTTAGTAAACGAAATTGAGTTTGATGTTGAAGAAAACGGCACTTTCTTAGCTTTCGTACCACTGGACTGGGAAAAAAAACGATATGAATTAATAGCAATTCATAATAACGATAGCGCTGTTTTAACTTTACCCTTTAATGCTTATAACACGTCTCAAAAACAAGAACGAAGTAAACTATCCTTTCCCAGACTAATCGAACTTACCGGAGGAGTTGCCAGAACCGATCCACAAGGCGCTTACTATATCTTCCCGGAATCGGGAACTATTGTTGTTACTGAGGAATATAAACAAGGATACTTCAAAATACGGCTGAGTAACGGTCGTGCAGTGTGGATTATGGCGAAATACGTTAAGGATGTCGGTCAAATAGAGAACTTACCCACACCAGTTATGATGTATGGCACAGTCAAACCTTCCGGTAAATGGGTGGACATTGTAATGCCTGTTGGTCGAAAAGTTCTCTATCGCACTTGGGAAATCACTAATCCGGATAAGATTTTTATTGAATTATACAATGTAATTTCGCATATTGATAGAATAGCTTACACTCCCGGAACCGATTTAGTGCGAGAGGTCATCTGGGATCAACCGGAAGATAGTGTAGTCAGGCTCGAAATATTGCTTTCACAACCAAGCTGGGGTTACAAGGTAGAGTGGGAAGCGGATGATTTGATACTTAAAGTACGCCGCCCACCAAAACTTAAATGCGGCGTCAAAGGGCTGAATATCGTAATCGATCCAGGGCACGGCGATAAGGATTTAGGCGCAGTAGGTTCTACTGGACTTACGGAAAAGGAAATCAATCTCAAAGTTGCTCTCGAACTGGGCAGCTACCTGATGCGTAAAGGTGCAAAAGTAATTCTCACACGTTACAATGATTCATTCATTGAATTAAAGGATCGAACTCTATTTGCGGAAAAGGTTGAAGCTGACATTCTTATAAGCCTTCACCACAACGCTCTTCCTGATGGAGTCAATCCTTTCGGTAACTACGGAACCGGCACCTACTATTATCGTCCACAGAGCCGACTCCTCGCGGAATGTATGCAAAAAGAACTGGTTAAAAAGTTGCGTTTCCCGGATGAGGGAGTATATTATAATAATCTGGCGCTGGTCAGAACAACCGCAATGCCATCAGTCTTAATTGAAGCAGCTTATATGATGCTTCCCAAACAGGAAGCCGAGATGCTGGATGATAAGTACCCGAAGAAGCTTACGAAAGCGATTTACAAGGGATTGCGAGGGTTTGTAAAACAGTCGAAAAAAGCACGAAAGTAGTTTAGAGTTCATCCCGAAACTTCGGGATAGACTCTGAAATCTTTATTTTCAAAGGAAACGCCATGTCAAGGGCAACTCAACCAAGTATGAAAAATAGTAGAAGCGACACTCTTGTCGCTTGAATTTTCGTATTTCAAAGACATTGCGTAAGCGACAAGAGTGTCGCTTCTACTATTTTTAAAGGAATATCTTATGGGAACAGTATATTTAACACACGAAGGATTGAATAAACTCAAAATAGAATTGAGAGAACTTGTTAAAGTAATCCGTCCTGAAGCGACTATAGATCTTGCCACTGCTCGCGAACATGGTGATTTGTCTGAAAATGCCGAATATGATGCCGCACGTGAAAATCTAAACGATATTGACAGACGTATTTATGAATTACAAAAGAATCTTTCTAACGTTGAAATAATTGAAGAAAACAGTATTAGAAGTGATGAAATAAGAGTACTATGTAAGGTTATGCTTGAAAATCTTGGCAACGGATCAAAAATTGATTATACTCTGGTTGATCCCCTGCAATCTGATCCAGCTAAAAAAAGAATCTCTTTAAAATCCCCTATCGGAAAGGGTTTATTAGGAAAGAGAGTCGGTGATGAGGTGACTATTAATGTTCCTTCGGGGAAAATTCACTTCAAAGTATTATCTATTGATCGTGTTAATGGATTGTAGATTGATTACCGCAAAGATCAAAGAGGACACGTATTCAATCCTTTTAGAAATAGTATTATTTACAATCAATCAAAATCAGAAAACAAATGTCCGAATTAAGATATGACGCCCTGCAGAGAAAATGGGTTATTATAGTGCCAGATCATCAGCAACGGTTGCAGGATTTTTATGCCCGGCGGGAAAAAACAATAAGTATTGAAGATTGTTCTTTCTGTCCTGATAACGAGAACCGAACCCCGCCGGAAATTGCTGCCATCCGATCCGATGATAGCCTGCCAAATGATCCTGATTGGCGCGTTCGAGTTATACCAAATGTAACTGCTGCACTTGAAGAATGTACAATAACCTGGGAACCAGGCACTGAAGGATTTTATGAATGTATACCCGGTTATGGCTTTCACGAGATTATCATCGAAGGTCAAGATCACAATAAAGATATGGCAAGCTTTCCCCTCGATCTAACCCTAAATGTACTGCAAATGTACCGAGATCGTCTTTCGACTCATTTAGAGAACTCAAACATTAAATATGTGTTAATTCATAAGAACCATAACATTACAGCACATCATCCTCAAAGCCATGTCATTGCCACTCCAATCACACCTCGAATTGTCCGAATAGAGCTGATGTCAACCCTCCGTTATCACGCCGAAACAGGAAATTGTATGATATGCGATATGGTAGATAGGGAAAGAAATGACGATAGTAGAATTATTTATGATGATGGGAATTTCGTTGCTTTCAATTCCTTTGCACCATGTTTTCCTATCGAGCTAATAATTACTCCGGTTAAACACGAAGCTTATTATAATCACGAAGATGATCAAACACTTGAACATCTGGCACGATGCCTAAAGGACGTTCTCAGCAGACTGAAGATAGCGCTCGATGATCCGGCTTATATATTAATCCTCCACTCAGCGCCTAACATTGAAGCTCCCCCGATTTATCCTGGATACTGGAAAACACTTGGTGAAGACTTCCATTGGCATATCGAGATAATACCCAGATTAACTGAGCAAAAAAATCTTGAATGGGGCAGCGGTCTTCATATAAATCCGATATCACCTGAAACAGCAGCCTCTTCCCTCCGTGAAGTTAGTTTGTAGGGTTCAGAGTTCAACCTTCAGGTTGTTTTCACGTTTAGAGTCCAGCCTTCAAGTTGTTTTCACGTTCAGAGTTCAACCTTCAGGTTGTTTTCACGTTCAGAGTTCAACCTTCAGGTTGTTTTCACGTTTAGAGTCCAGCCTTCAGGTTGTTTTCACGTTCAGAGTCCAGCCTTCAGGCTGTTTTCACGTTCAGAGTCCAGCCTTCAGGTTGTTTTCACGTTTAGAGTCCAGCCTTCAGGTTGTTTTCACGTTCAGAGTTCAACCTTCAGGTTGTTTTCACGTTCAGAGTCCAGCCTTCAGGCTGTTTTCACGTTCAGAGTTCAACCTTCAGGTTGTTTTCACGTTTAGAGTCCAGCCTTCAGGCTGTTTTCACGTTCAGAGTCCAGCCTTCAGGTTGTTTTCACGCTAAAGCGTGGATTTTTAACTACTATTCTTAAGAAAATGATGAATTCATTTAAACAGATAACATCCATCTTTTCATTCTTCCTTTTCTGCACTATGATTATTATAGGTTGTGGAACTACCGATCCTGAAAATGATAAATGGGAATGGATGTCATTTACAGATTTCGGACGCATACCACATTGGTCACCGGATGGATCATGTATACTATTCGGTGATGACCGGCTCGGTGATCCGCAATCGGATACTGCTTCAACCGCTTCACATTTATGGATATGGACACCTGGCGAAGACCCCATTCCTCTCACCGATTCTCTTCCTCCACACAACTGGGATTATCATTGGTCACCAGATGGTGAGAAAATTGGTTTCACATCTCCTGGTGAAGCGGGCGCTCCGGATGCTGGGATCTGGATAGTTGATATTTCAGACGGAAGTAAAACCAAGCTGTTCGATAGAGGTAAAGATTTAAGTTGGAACTTTGATGGTTCTGCAATAGCAGTCAGAGTTGACCAACCAAGAATAGGCAGTCCTGGCATCTATCTGATCTACTTTGAAACCGACGAACAGGAATTCATTGCCGATGGTTTTCATCCCGTTTGTTCACCACTTGAGCCATCGATAGTTTTTAGTGAACGTGAGATCAGTGGCAGACTTTTTATTGTTAATGCAGAACATACTCAAATTGAATTACCTTGCACAGGCGCATTTACGTGGAGCTGGTCGGCTGATGGATATTCGATCTTTTCATCTGTTAATAACTACACAATGGGCGTCTTTGAATGGAATATTCTGAAAATCGTCCTGAATAATGACGAATGGCAAGCCATGAAGCTCGCTACCTGGGCGGCAAATCCAGCGCCTGACAGAACTGGCTCAAGGTTTGCATTCCAGAGGATTTCCGGTTCAAGCTATAGTGGACTATGGCTCAATACCTCAAAAGGAAACGAACGTATCGCTGATTACGGATATAATCCTGAATTCAGCCCTACAGCCGACCGGATTGCTGTCAATGCCTCGAATGGAGGGATTCGGATATTGGAACGTAAATTATAATGTTTACGGAGTAAAATTTACTTTGTCGATTTCAGGAAAGCTCTATGGAAAATTAATAGCTGCCTTTAGTGGTCAGATAGGTGTGTTTATATTCGGTTTCGCTATCCAGATTATCCTGGCGCGTACGTTGGGACCAGAAGGTAAAGGTGTCTTTTCACTGGTAACACTCATAGTTACCGTTTTATATATGTTTGTTCATGGCAGCCTTGGAGCGGCTGACGCACATTTTTCCGGCAGGTTTCCAAAATGGGGACCTGCAATTTTTGGTAATAATGTTACTATTGCTTTATTGACAGGCGGTGCCATTGTATTGTTCTTCCTTACATTCTCAGAAAGATTTATGCCTGCGATTCAGCCAAATGTTGATCTTTCTCTTACCAATGCAACTGTAATAGTTCTTCCATTTCTTATTCTATTTGAATATTCCATTTCGACAATATTAGGACAAGACCGGATTGGTCGCTACAGCTTAATCCTCTCAACTAAAGAACTCCTCTTTCTTGTAAGTCTATTTATCCTTTTACTTTCAGGTTTCTTATCGGTGCAGACGGCGCTTCTTGCATGGGTAGTTGTTGCAATTTTGATTGCCTTATACGCTGCCTGGTCTGCCTGGTCAGGAGTTGGTTTTAAGTTTAAGATTGATCTGAAGGTTTTACTTCCGATGGCTAAATATAGCCTTCAAGGACATATAGCAAATTTATCCTCTTTCCTTAAGATGAATTCAGATAAATTGATAATGGCATATTTTCTGGATGTTGAGGAAGTAGGATACTATTCTGTTGCAGTGGCTATTGTATCTGTATTATACCATCTGCCATCCTCAGTTTCCCAGGTTCTTGTTCCATTCATTTCCTGGCGTGATAATCACGCTGGTGATATTCTTACTCCTCAGTTATGTCGAATAACTTTTTTCTTGACCATAATAATCGGTCTAATGATCGGTGTTTTTGGATGGATCGGTATTATGCTTTTCTTCTCCTCAAAATTCATACCGGCATATCCAGCATTGATAATCCTGCTGCCCGGCGCAGTAATATTAAGTCTGGCAAAATTACTTGCCGGCGACCTTAGTGGGAGAGGAAAACCACAATATGCAATGGTTATTTCAGTAATAGTGGTGATTATCAATATCGGCGCTAATTTGATCCTTATCCCATTGTGGCAAATGAAAGGTGCTGCAGTGACTGCATCTTTCACTCACGCAATGACCGGACTAATGTTTCTCTGGGCTTTCAAACGTGAGTCGGGTGTTGCTTATGTTGAAGCGTTACTAATAAAAGGAAGCGACTTCAGACAGATTTATCAGGCTCTAATCAAGATGCTGAAGAAACAATGAAACCACCTTTAAGACTACTCTATCTGACCTACCAGGAAAACATCCTCGCCAGCGGCATTTTACATACTCAAGTTGTTCGTATGCTGGAATGTATGCACAAATGTAACCAGACGGCAAATATAGCGCTATTGAGCTTTATGTCACCTCAATTATTATGGCGTGAACGTAAAGGATTTCGAATACTTAAAAAACGGCTTACTGATTCAAATATCAAGCTTATCACCCTTCCGATGTTGATTCCGGCAAGCTGGAAATGGACAGCACACGTTTTTATATCTCTTTGGACTCTGCCGGTGATATTTTTAGCACTTATTTATCGTATCAATATTATCCATCCTCGCGGGTATGCCGCTGGTGCAATCGGTTTAATAGCATCCGGATTACTTCGTATCCCAATGTTATTTGATCCTCGAGGTCCATATCCGGAAGAAACGGTTATGAATGGAATCTGGAAAAAGAATGACGCAACGTTTAATTTTGTGAAACGGATTGAAGAACGACTAATACAAAAAGCAAATGCAGTAATTGGTGTAACGGTCGAATACAGAGATGAATTCAAAAAAAGAGGCGCTAAGCTTGCATTTTTTATCCCTAACCGAGCTGATACAAAACGTTTTAGAGAAGCATACGAGGCTTATTGGGCATCATCGACAACAGAATTCAATCCGTCACCTCAGATCGATCCTTTACCTAAGACGGTAACACCAGACAATCCGTTGCCTCAGATCGATCCGTTGCGTCAGGTGTTAACACCTGACGCAACCTGTGAATTACTATTTACAGGCGAACTTCACGCTGTCTGGAATGATCCGGGGTTAGTAGCTCGTCATTTTAATTCGCTTAGCAAGCTATATCCAAATGCCCGATTGAGGCTTATTACGCATGCTAATACAAAACAAGCACTAAAAATCCTACAGGAACACGGTATTGATTCCACGCAGGTTAAATTTCAGTCGGGGACGCCTGAACAGATGCCGTCTCTCTTGCAGGGAGCAACACTTGGTCTCACGTTTCTAATAGGTGATAAGTTGTCAATCTGGCCTGTTAAAATCGCCGAATACATCGCCGCAGGTATCCCGTTGATTGTTGATCCAAGTATTGTCGGTTTGCCTAAGGAAATAATTATAAAATATAAGTTAGGGTTTGTTGCCGATCCAGAGCGAATCGAGGATTACAGTATTATCGAGGATATTCTTCGCAATCGGCAAGAATGGTCGGATCGCTGCATTAGTTATGCAAAGCGACGACTTGATATAAGTTCGACCTCAAAACAACATTTGCGCATTTACCGCAGATTAATAGCACGTCCACAATAAGATTTTCACCTCAGAGGGCGCGGAGGGCACTGAGGAACTCTAAGTCATTTCTGATTCTTGCGCATTTTCCATTCAAAAATTCAAACCCATTATATACAAACCATTCATGTACATGTCAAGAGGGTAGCAAAGCCAGAATACTTCTTTTTCAAACAGTAATAAAATGTTGATTCACTTGAAATATTAGAAATAACAGTTTATATTGCCTCTATCCAATGCAAGTTTTACCTTACAGATCAAATTCATAAGGAAACAGCAATGACATTACAAATAGCAGAATTAAATTCAGACGTGATAGCAAAGGTGAAATACCGTCCTAAAACACCTTTTGCCAAGCGTCTAATGGCAATTAGGGAACGCGCCATAGCATCCGGTATGAAGCTGCTTTCATGGGAAGAGCTTGAGGTTGAACTGCAAGAAAGGCGTGGTGAAAGATTAAAGAATAGCGATGATTCTTACATATCTTGATTCAGGCGTTTTGATTGCTGCTTTTCGTCTTGATAATGAGATTGCACAGCGAGCATGGGAAATACTGGATGATCCAAATCGAGTTTTCGCTTCAAGTATATTCGTGAAGATAGAGGTTCTTCCCAAACCCATATTCAATCGCAGACATTATGAAGTCGAATTCTATAATGAATTCTTTAATAAGGTCTCGCTTTGGGTGGAATTCAGTAAGGATTTAGTAGAATCGGCATATAGTGAAGCAACCCGTTCAGGACTATCTGCAATTGATGCTTTCCATGTCGTATCAGCTGCTTCAGTTAGAGCAGATGAATTGATAACTACGGAAAAGATTAGTAAACCAATACACAGAACAGACTTAGTTGCAATTCGATCAATCAATGAGTAGTGAACGAAAGTTTTGAAAGAGGCTCCTTTTAGAAATTTCTGAGTTCAATTTCAGGAATGTGTCTATTAAACAGGTATTTATACCTTACTCCTCGCAGTAAGCCTCCTATGAGGCGTTTCTTACTGTTCAACGAAGGAGCCTCTTCAATCTTTGAACAAAAATATGGTTAAATAATGCTTTCTGATAAAGTGTGGATAACACGCAAATGTAGAATCAACTCAGAGAAAAGACTAAAAAGGGATGAACACATTTCGCAGATACTTCAACTCTATTACTCATCTTTATTGGTACTATTCTCTGTCTACAACCTTGCGTATGAAAGCAGTAATACAAACCTTTTACTGGTTATGGGTTCAATAATCGTTTTAGTTTCAACAGTGTATTTGTATTCTCATAACTATAACGAACGTGCTTTGATTATGCGAAATTGTTACATAAGGCTTGATGAAATATATTATAAGGCACTGAGAGCAGAAAAAAAAGATGAGAAAGATTCTGTTAAACAACTTCTTGATGAATATACCAGTATCTTAATGAATATTGAGAATCACAGTGAATATGATTATTTGTGTGTAAGGTATTCGCTCAATAATGATCCGAAGGCTACATTACCAAAGTTTACGAAACGTGATTGGATTTCCTACTATTGGGCAAAGATTTGGCGATTTTTGTTCCTTCTAATCTTTGCCACGCTACCATTTATCATCCTGTTAGCTCGGAATATGTTTACGAATGTCAGCTTCAAAACACTTTAGAGACGTTTTTACTAAAAAGCATCTTTACTTAATTTACTTATCAGATATTCGTTATAGAGGTGCTCCTGGCATTGATCGAATTAATCAAGGCTCGTTTTTTAAGCACCATGCCGAGTACATTGATATTGTTCTTCGAAAAGCACATACCGGGAGCTATCAATTTTCTTCATATCAAGAGAAACTAATATCAAAAGGTCAAAACAAACCTCCTCGCCTAATATCTATTCCAACATTCCGTGATAAACTTACTCTGAAAGCTCTTTTTGAGGTCTTAAAACTAACTTTCGGCTCTTCATCTACGTTCTTACATAAAACTGTAGATGAAATCGTATCTGAGATTGAAAGCAAAGATTATAATGCCTATCTAAAACTTGATGTCAAAGAGTTTTATCCTTCAATAAATCATAGAATCCTTCTTGATGAAATTCGTAAGAAGATTAGAAAACGTGAAATACTGTCTTTGATAGAGAATGCAATATCACGAGCGACTATACTTAAACCCGGAAAAGGTATAAAAAAAACGGTTAGAAAAGGTGTCCCACAAGGACTGTCTATATCAAATGTTTTGGCAAATATTTATATGGCACCAATTGACGAAGAATACTCAATTGCCAATAATTACAAGTACTTCCGCTATGTAGATGACATTTTAATCTTATGTCAAATAGAGGATATAAAAAGAATTAAGAGAACGATAATAAATGATCTTGGTAAACTCGATTTAGAGGTTCATCCTGAAAATGGGGAAAACCCCAAAACAGACTGGGGAATAATTGGTGAGGGCGGTGAGGAATTTAATTATCTGGGATATTGCTTTAGTCACAAAAAAGTATCCGTTAAGAAAGAATCAATAGATCGTTTGCGTGAATCAATCATTAGACATCTCACCAGTTTTAAGTATTCTAATACTTGCTATAAAGAAGAGCAACTTAAATGGTGTTTGAATTTGCGTATAACAGGATGCGTGTTAAACGATACAAAATACGGATGGCTCATCTATTTTTCACAGATAAATGACATAAATCTTTTATATTCATTAGATCAGTTTGTTATAAAACAGATGGGACGATTCGGAGTAAAACATTTGACAGTAAAGAGATTTGTTCGGGCATACTATGAAATCAGAAAAAACATTAGTAATACAAAATATATACCAAATTTTGACAAAACGTCAAATTTACAAAAATGTGAAACTATAGAGAGAGTATTTGGTATAGATACTAAAGGTATGAAAAATGATGATATAGAATTTCAGTTCAAGAAGCGTATTTTCAAATTTGTAAAGGAGTTAGAAAAAGATTTAGCAAAACATTCCTAAACAAGATAAATAAGTGGACATTATCCATGTTTTATAAGTATTATTAGAGGACTGACTGTCTAAAGAAAATCGGTATATTATTCCCTTATCTAGTGTCTGACCGAAAACTCAAGGTTTTCGCCTCAATTGGAAAAAAATGAAAACGGCGCTTTGTCATTTTCTGTTAAATAATTTCAAAAATGTCGTCGTTATCATTTTTTATGCTCTTTGAATCTT
>JAVCDD010000087.1 GCA_030765125.1 Candidatus Hatepunaea meridiana | reverse complement strand
GATATTCACGATTCTGGCTCCTTTTTGGAATTTTGTTACAACTATATACAATATAACAAAATAGGAGCCGGAATCTATACTAATGAACCATTAAAAAAGCCCTGTTTTATAGGTGCGAAACTTCAGTCTCTAACCTGCCTGCCGTCCGGAAGTTGAGTCACCCCATGTTTCCGGAAGACGTTCAGCACTTTGCGCTTAGCAGTTTCATTGCTGACAGTAACCAGTTGCAGGTTATCCAATAAAGTCACTTCATTCTTGAAAATTGTCTCATTAGAACTTTTCCGGGATGCAATTGACCTGTAATCGTTAATGTTAACTTTTCGATGCTGTCTGACATGATTGCCGGTGACTCGACCGTATTTATCACCTTCGTATGTTATCGCATCCATCCGGCGCAGCAGGTGAGGTTTGAAATAGAATCCTGTTTCACCCCGCTTGTAACCGACTCCGGGAAGTTTACGAATTCGAGTGAAGAAATAACTGCCGCCGCCGGTTCCCATGTCAGAACTGGGACTCATACCACCCACAGGAATACCGACTCTCATCTTTTCAACAGTTGAGATTAAGGCTCCATTATGATCCAGTATTTGATCCAAAACCGTAGCGATGTCGCTTCCATTCGTCAAGCGGTGGTACAATCCATAGTCGCCCAGTTCACGCTTCACCTGTTCATCGGTAATATCAAACCTGAGCTGGTGCCTGTAGCCTGCTTCCTTTTTATTTTTCCAGGCGGATGACATGAGGGAATACTTTCCGTTCGGATCGTATCCCGGTATCTGAGTGACGTCCTTGACACCCAACTTGTCCGACCAGTATTGCCTGAGCGCTTTGACACGTTCGGCTTTGGAAGCATTCTGTGTATCCAACGACTTGATTATCTTCTTCCAGGCAGGAGTGCTATCTTCGCTCAGGATATAAGCCTGCTTCAACAGGTACATGTATTCCGCATCTGCTTGAGAGGCAAAGGTCGCTTCGACACCAAATTTCTCAAATCCAGAAAGCAAGCGCTCTGCTGATTCCGGTGTGCAATCTGACAGAATCCGAAGTTCAAGTTGTCCCTGGTGCGCGTAGTAATTTTCTTTTATCCACGGTTTATAGATAGCCTCGACGCCATCTCCTGAATACACCGTCAATTGCATCTCAATCTGATGGCAAAGAAGAAACTTTTCGAGTAAGCCATGCCTTTCATCCTCTCTATGGGCAGACCTTCCGGCTAGTATCTTATCACCATGCATGGGGTGAGGATCGAGCCTACTATCACGACCAACGCGGGAAGCTATGTTCAATTCCGGCCTTGTGGACAAGCGTGATTCCGCCCGATCCATTTGTCGTTGTCGCTCGCGGGCGATCGCCATTTTGCCTCGTCGATCTGTTGGAGCTGTCCCGCCTGCTACAGGCAATCTCAACCGAATCGGATACTGGTGAAGCAGAAATTGATGAGGAGGAAGTGTAAAGTGTATTTTGCCGTGAATGTAAAGATAATTATGCCGTTTAATGATTTGGCTGTTATCAGTGTCTGGAGTCATAATTCCCTTATATATCTTTATTATTATGTGTTATTGTTCTGGAAAAGGGTTGACAAGAGGTTATGGATAGGCATATATTACTTAACACATAATCGAGACAATATTCCAGGAGATTATCATGAACACTGTAACATCCTCCGATCCCAAACGAGATGCCTTGCAACGACAGAAGACGCTCAACCCAAAACCGCTGGATGTGAAGAATCCGCTCTTTCAAGACAGCGAATTCTTCGATTCCAGAGACCTCATACAAGTGAAATACGAAATGCTGCGACAGGCACAACAAGATGGGAAATCTGTCAAAGAAACAACAGTCGCTTTCGGCTTTTCCCGTGTCGCTTTCTACCAGATTCGCAGGCAGTTCGAGGAAAACGGCCTGGCTGGGCTCTTGCCGATACAGCGAGGTCCCAGGAGCGCCCACAAGCTCACCGACGAAATCATGGACTATGTAGAACAAGTCATTGCCCAAGACCTTTCCCTGCGCGCACCGGTGTTGGTGGAACTGATGAAAGAACGGTTCGGGATTTCCGTTCATCGGCGCAGCATCGAACGTGCCTTGGTGCGACGTCAAAAAAAACTGCAGTCGTAGCGTCCAAACCACAAATGTCGCAGTCATCACTCGCCTCACACAATATGGTTGATCTCTACGAAGCATTGCGCCACCAGGTTTTGAAGGGATGCGGTACATCGGCAGGCTTAGCGTTGTTTATAAGTCGCGGCATGGCGGCGTGGATGCATGCTTGGAAAGAGTATGCACCCACACCCAGAAGCAATATGCCAGAGAAACGGCGACAGGTGGGAGCAGAACTCCCCACCCGCCTGCGGAGTGATCTCGTGATGACACTCGTGAATATGGCACTCAACATCCGACGAGGAGAGGCATAATGATCGATATGAACTCCAAAGTGACAGATTCGCACCTTAAACGCGATGCCTACCTGTACATTCGTCAGTCCACAGTACGACAGGTATTCGAGAACCAAGAGAGCACAAAACGTCAATATGCATTGCGTGAACGGGCGATAGCGTTGGGCTGGCCGCCAGAGCAGGTGCAGGTCATCGACTCCGACCTCGGGCAGTCCGGAGCGTCCTCGGCTGATCGTGAAGGCTTCAAGAAACTTGTAGCCGAGGTTGGCATGGGGCGGGCAGGGATTGTCCTGGGGCTGGAGGTCTCGCGCCTGGCGCGTAACAACGCCGACTGGCATCGCCTGCTGGAGATCTGCGCCCTGTCGGATACGCTGATCCTTGACGAAGATGGGGTTTACAATCCTAACGACTTCAACGACCGATTGCTCTTGGGCTTGAAGGGAACGATGAGCGAAGCCGAACTGCACTTCATCCGCGCCGCGGTGCACTCGCCAGTAAGTTGCCGGTCGGCTTTATCTACGACGAGCAGAAACACGTCCGATTGGACCCCGATAAACAGGTGCGGGATACGATTATCCTTCTCTTTGCGACATATCGTCGCACCGGTTCGGCCTCGGCAACGGTGAAACACTTCCGCAAACAAGGATTCCCTTTCCCCCACCGACTGCACACTGGTTTGCAGAAAGGTGAACTTGCTTGGGGTGATCTGACCCACTCGCGCACATTGGACCTGCTGCACAACCCCCGCTATGCCAGCGCTTTCTTCTATGGACGGACTCGTGTTAAAAAACATGTTGATGGAAGTTATTCGCGCCTGAAATTGCCTCGTGACCAGTGGTATTCCTTGATTCCAGATGCGCATGAAGGCTATATTACTTGGGAGGAATACGAAGACAATCAACGACGACTTCTCGAATCCTCCCAGGCGTATGGACAGGATCGTTGCAAGAGCCCACCACGGGAAGGTCCGGCTTTGCTGCAGGGGATCGCGCTCTGCGGTGTCTGCGGGAAAAGAATGGCCGTATGTTATCGCCTGATCGGTGGCAGAATAGTTCCAAACTATAGATGCCAGAGTGACGCTATCGAGCATGGAAACCCGATATGCCAGTACATAAGGGGAGATAAAATTGACGAGGCCATCGGTGATCTCCTGCTGGAGACGATTACGCCGATGGCGCTGGATGTGGCGCTGGCAGTGCAGCAGGAGCTTACGGCAAGTCTGGAGGAAGCGGATCGGCTGAGAGCACAGCAGGTCGAGCGCGTGCGCTATGAAGCCGATCTCGCTCGGCAGCGTTACATGCAGGTTGATCCAAACAATCGTCTCGTTGCAGATGTGCTCGAGGCGGAATGGAGCGGGAAACTTCGCGCGCTTCGTGAAGCGCAGGAGGCTTGCAAACACCGGCGCAGTGAAGACCGGATACAGGTGAATGAAGATATACGCAGTCGTGTCAGGGCGTTGACTGCCGACTTCCCAAGGCTCTGGAACAATCCAAATACATCGTACCGCGACCGTAAGCGGATCGTCCGATTGCTGCTTGAAGACGTCACGTTGATCAAAGGGGAAGGGGTTAGCATCCATGTCCGCTTCAAGGGTGGAACAGTCACTACACTGACATTGCCCATACCACAGTGTGGTTGGCGAAGACACCGAACACCGCCTGAACTGGTCAAACAAATCGACGATCTTCTGGATCATCACCCGGATGGGCAGATCGCAAGAATCTTGAACGAGCGCGGACTTCGCTCCGGTAGAGATAAATTGTTTCATCGCAAGATCGTATTCAGCATTCGCAAGAAATATGGATTGAAGAGTCATTATGACCGTCTTCGTGAAGCCGGAAAGCTTACAGTGGATGAGATGGCAACAAAACTCGGTGTTTGCGGGGCAACGGTCAAAGCTTTGTTATTGTTAACTAGTGTCTGACCGAAAACTCAAGGTTTTCGCCTCAATTGGAAAAAAATGAAAACGGCGCTTTGTCATTTTCTGTTAAATAATTTCAAAAATGTCGTCGTTATCATTTTTTATGCTCTTTGAATCTT
>JAVCDD010000272.1 GCA_030765125.1 Candidatus Hatepunaea meridiana | reverse complement strand
TTTCTGAGGCAGCTCAATTCACCGATAACACCGATGGAACTGGTTTATTTACCTGGCAGACTACTTCAGATGACGCAGGCAGTTATACAGCAAGCTTTGATCTTTCAAACGGTGAGCTTTCTACATCGGGTGAGGTGCAGATAATGATAGTCAGAGCTGTCTTGCCACCGGAATGGTTAGATTTCCAAACAGAGGTAACAGTTGATGCTGGTGATTTGATAGAGCTTCCATTATCCGGAACGGATCCGGGTGGTTTGGGACTTATTATATCTTATTATAGCGACGACATTTCTGAGGCAGCTCAATTCACCGATAACACCGGTGGAACTGGTTTATTTACCTGGCAGACTACTCCAGATGACGCAGGCAGTTATACAGCCAGCTTCGATTTGTCAAACGGTGAGCTTTCTACATCGGGTGAGGTGCAGATAATAATAGTAGGAGCTGTCCTTCCACCGGAATGGATAGAGATACCTGAAACTCAGGAAATTGACGAAGGTGCACTACTTGAATTTACTGTAATCGGAATGGATCCGAATGATGGAAGTATTACTATTCAATTCAGTTCCGACAATTTACCGGAAGCTACTCAATTTACCGATCTTGGCGATGGAACGGGTGCATTCAGTTGGCAGACGACAAACCTCGATGCCGGTACTTATATAGCCAGTTTCAAATTGATAGCTGGTGAATTATCATCTGAAGAAAAGATTGTAACTATTCAGATTAATGATGTTGGTCAAGTTCCGGAATGGGTCGAAATTCCAGAGGCTCAGGAAGTTGATGAAGGCGTATTGCTCGAGTTTAGTGTAATAGGTATGGATCCGGACGGAGGCAGTATTTCTGTTCAATACAGTTCAGATGATCTGCCTGAAGTGGCTGAGTTTAACGATCTTGGTGATGGAACCGGGACGTTTAGTTGGCAGCCTACAAGCCTTGATGCCGGTATTTATAACGCTGGTTTTACATTAATAAGTGGTAATAATCTATCATCAGAGGAGAGGATTGTAACTATCCAGGTAAATGATGTAGATCAGCCTCCTGAATGGATTGAGGAAATCCCAGCCGAAATCACTGGTGATGAAGGATCATTGATTGAGATTAATATGATGGGAATGGATTACGATGGTGATGAAGTTTCTATCAGTTACAGTTCGGACGATCTACCGCAAACTACTACATTTGAGGATATTGGTGATGGGATCGCTGTTTTTAAATGGCAGACAAATTATGATGATGCTGGTGTTTATACTGCAACGTTTAGTTTGCAGAGTAACGAGAAATCCATTTCTACAACAGTGACAATTACAATTATCGACGTTGAGCAACCTGTTGAAGAACAGCAGCCTGAATCTGAAGATGAACAACAAGTAGAACCAGAGGTTGACGAATAATGCGACTAATAATAAATTTGATTAATGGATATACTGCTGTCAACCACGGCGGATTGACAGCGGAAAGTGATCGCGGCGGGTTGATCGCGGAAAGTGAACGCGATGGATTGACAGCGGCGAGAGCTTTTTCACTAAGCCTCTTCTTGGTTTGTATTCTAATTTTCTGCTTGCTTACATTTAATTCTACGGTTTATGCTCAAGAAGAGGAGGAAATGGAGACCTCTACGGAGGAGATCATTACCGATCAGGAAGAAAGAGCACCCGATTTAGAGTATGAAGGAGATATTTCCGATCTTGAAGATACAGGGACGCTTCGAGCTGCAACCGAAGCTGATTCAACCTGGCGTAAATGGATGGAGATTGATGAGGATGGGATTAGGAGTTATTGGATAAGACGTTCATTCTTAATAGAGGATCGTCCAACCGGGGGTAGGATCTGGATTACGGCTGATGATGATTATAATCTGTACGTTAACGGTAGTTATATTGCTGCTGATGATGCTGAAGAAGTGGATTGGATGACCATTGATGATCATGACATTATGGAATTCCTCGTTGAGGGGAAGAATACAATTGCTATTCAGGTTGACGATGTTGATGATTCACGTCATGGTCTTTTAGTCGGTATGTCTTACGAAACTATTCCTGATATTAAGACGAAACTCGATAGAATGGTTCAAAAAGAGCTTGAAAGTCAAGAAGTGCGCAAGACTGCTCGCATACAGAGACAACAGGCTGAACAGCAACTGAGGGTTAATATACGAAAACTGGTATCGGAAGAGGAATTACGTGATATGCGCGCTATAGAAAAAAATAAACTTGATTAAAGAGGAGATAATGAAACAGGATAGTCCTATTCACACAAGTAAACATATGTATTTTTTACTTACTATAATTGCTTTACTTGTCATTCTTTTAACGGTATTGCTTACGGACAGAGCATTTGCTCAGGATGATGGTGGTGGTGATTATATAGAGATAGAGGAGGTGATACGAATCCAGGTTGATCCTGAGATGCCCAATGTATTGACAACAATTCCTCGCCAGGAACCGAAAATAACCGTAGGTCAATTGAAAAGACCCGAAAATAGTAAGATTGTTAATTCGCCAATTTCAATTAAACCTCGTTTAACGGATATAAAAATTAGCAAGATAGAAAAACCAAAGAAAATGCTTGCAAAAGTAAGAGAACAATAATTATATTGACCGATGATTATACTGTCTGGAAATAAGGAACAGTATACCTGTTTATAAACAGTTAGCATATCCCTAAACTCGGGATTGTCTTTCAAACCTAACCAAGTGGCAAGCGCGATTATAGGAATGTCTGACTTACCCGCACGAACGGTAAAGATTATATAAATAAGTTTGCTATGCTGCTATGGTTGAAGTTTCGGGTTTGCAATTCAATGTGTTACACCAAGTGTTTCTAAGCGAAAGCTTGAATTTGAAACATTCGCTTTAAGCAATTAAGATAAAAAATAAATACCGTTTAACGGTGAAGATATAACAAAACAACGGAGGAAATATTGAATTGGTCTAAGTTTTTCCACCAATTCAGTCTGGAAAGTTCAGGATATGTGTTCATGTGGTTGATCCTTTTCTTTTTAGTGATAGTTTTCGCAATTATCGTTGAACGCTGGGTCTATCTCTGGGTAAGGTCGAACGTTAACGCTCCCCGTTTTTGGGCGGAAATTCAGAAATTGGTTGGCAAGGGTGATTACCAAAAAGCAATTGCAATGTGCAAATCTGCTGGTAAAAAAGCTTTACCACAAGTGATGCTTAAGTGTTTAACAGTTGCAGATACTGCTGAAGCCGCTGGAGGCGCAGTTGTCTTTCGTGACATTCAGGATGCGGTAGACGAGGCATCGCTTGAGATTATGCCTAAACTGAAAGTACGAACAAACTGGCTAAGTCAATTAGGAAACATCGGCACATTAACAGGATTGATGGGTACCATTTTTGGTCTGATACAATCCTTCGAAGCTTCCGGCGCTGCCGGTGGTGGCGCAACCGCTTTGGCAGCAGGTATCTCCATAGCTATGTTCACAACGTTGTGGGGTCTTTGTGTAGCGATCCCTGCATTGCTTTCATATACACTCATCGACAATAAAACTCAAGCTATCATTGATGACGTTGACGAATATTCGGTAAAACTTATCAATTTACTTACCGGAGTACACTAATTGTTTAGGAAAAATCTGCCCTCGCTCAGACGTTCGCGACCTGAGCAAGCTACAGAACTCAACCTAACACCTATTATGAACCTAATGGTGGTTTTGATTCCCTTACTTCTATCGGTAGCGGAATTCACAAAGTTAGCTTTGCTTGAATATCTTCCACCGTTAGAACCGGCAGAGGACGCCGGAGGTGGTAAGGGTGACGACGAGAAACCACCTGACGAGGAAAAGAAAATCAGGCTGAACCTCATCGTTAACCTGTCAGATGAGGGCATAACACAGATTAGTATGTATGGCAAGATGAAACTTGGGGAACATTTCTACGAAATACCTGCCAATGAGAATGGTGGCTACAACTTTGAAGTACTAAACGATAGTTTGTATGCCATCAAAGCCAGAGAGGTAGGTGACCCGATTGGTCAAGATTCTGTCCAGAACGAATTAACAGGAGAATGGACGATCAGAAACCTGTATAAAGCAGAGGATGGAGATCAGGTCACCATAACCGCTATAGGGAAAACAACATTCCAAAACATAATTAACGTTATGGACATTGTAAGATTCAAAGAAATCGGATTGAAGAAGCACGAGTTATTTCCCAACTCAATGCTGAAGCAGTGGCAGTAAATTAATAATAGTTTCCCTTTAGTTTAATCCCGTGTAGGCTGGATATTTTTATCCAACCTTATACACTATTAATGATAATTCAGACACTCTTGTCTGACATTAAGACCATCAACGGTAGGTTAGACATTCATGTCTGACATCAATTACCAACAAAGATAGATCAGACGTTCATGTCTGACTCTCTAGTAAAAAACATAATTATAGACGGGAAAAAAAATGGCATTTGCGCCGTCTAAATCGAAAAAGAATCCCAAGAAGAAGGTAGCACCGCTTTCATTGAATTCAATGATGGATATGATGACCATCATTTTGCTGTTCCTTTTAAAATCTATGTCCACTTCTGCCGAGTTGATCCAGCCCTCTGAATTTCTTGAATTACCGAAGGCTGCAAGAGAGGCTAAACCTAAGAAGGCTTTGTCTCTTCTGATTACAAACGAATTAGGTGTTGTTGAGGATATGGAAGCTAATCCGAATCAGATCTGTTCTATTGATGAATTAGACAACCCTGATAATCAAATATTGCCAGGATTGGAGGCTTATCTCAGTAGGACAAAGGAATTTGAAGAAAAGGCAGGGATACCTTTCAAGGGGGAAGTTACGATTCAGTGTGATAAATTAATTTCTTACGAATGGCTGCTGAAGGTGATAAACACCTGCGGTCAACAGGAATATGCGACAATAGAATTCATTGTCATTAAAGAAAAACAATCCTGAGGGGAATATATGGCTCAGGTAATTACATTCCCGAGAGAGTTTGAGCGTCACTTCTTCCGTGATCTCGATTACACCTTTGTGATTATATGGTTTATAATCTTTGTAATTGCTAATTCATTAGTATATTATGCGCAGTCTATTCCCGTAAGACAGCTTACGATGGAGGAAGTACAAAAGTTCAATGCAGCAATTTATCGGATTAAAAAAGAAAAGAAACCGGTAGAGAGAGTTGTTGAAACACAAGGAGGCGCAGAAATACCTACCGAAGTAGAACCAGAAGAGGAAGTTGTCGAGGAAGCACCCAAAGAAGTAACAATTGAACAAAAGAAGGCTCAAAGAGCTGCTAAAAAGGCAGCTCGCGATGTGCAACGCAAAGCCAAGATGGAGAAGATTGCGTCTCGAATTAAGATTCTCGGAGGTCCGACTGCTCGTCGAAGTGGAGGGCGCCGCAGCGACGCTTCCGCCAGAGCTGCAGTTGGACTTGCTGCCAGTGGAGGCAGCGCTGATCTAAAGGGCGCTCTTGTCGTTACAAGCGCTTCTGATGCTGCAAAAGTTAAGAAATTGCGAGGAGGCGCTGCTTTAACAGAAGATATCGGTGATCTCGACATAGGCGATCTGCGAGGTTTTCTTGAGAATCCTGACAATTTATCAGCAATGCTTAAAGAAGCTTCGATAAAGCTTACCAGGAGAGCAATTACAGCCCGGGGAAAAGGAACAAAAACGCGTCAGCGAAGCCAGAAAGCTATTTCAGATATTATATTAACTAATAAAAATCAAGTTCAGTACTGTTATTATATGTTTAAGAGGCGCGATTCAAACCTTACGGGACAAGTTATGGTTGAATTCACTATTGCTCCCAACGGTTCAATCAAGCGTGTAAAATTCCGCAGCAGTGAATGGGGTGGCAGCCCATTAGGTAAAGATGTCGAAAAATGCATTACAAACATCATTAAACAGTGGCATTTCGAACCAATTAAGAAAGCTGAAGGTAACGTTACTGCAGGAGCGACATATATCTTTGAATAATTAGTTCTATAATCAACAAATCTCTAATATGATTATTATTGCGAGATTAGGATGCTAAAACTATATCACGGGGCTGTCAATTGGCAGCCCTTTTTTTGCTTATAAGATTCATGAATTCCAATATGGGATTATATTCCCGTTTCATAAAAAACTGTCACCAGTGTAGAACAATTCAAGCGGGGGATGATATTATTGTAGCGTTCTCTGGTGGTCCGGATTCTACAGCGTTGTTGCATCTTCTGCACACATGGCGAATTTCGGGAGGACAATTCGATCTTATCGCTTCTCATTACAATCACAAAATCCGTCCGGAAGCCGATTCTGAACAGAAGCATGCGGTGGAGTTTTGCTTGAAATTAGGTATTCCCTGCATAACCGGTGCAGGCGATGTATTAGCAGAGGCTCGAAATAGAGGAGTTTCTGTACATGTGGCAGCCAGAGAAATGCGATATGATTTTTTAATTAATACTGCGATTGAAAAGTTTAGATCAATAGGGAAACGCCATGTCGCAGGCGAGTCAACAAAGTATGAAAAACTGATCCGCTGTCAGTGCGCCACAACTGACAGCAACACTCCTTATAATGCTGTCAACCACGTTGGGTTGATAGCGGGGGATTCAAATTTTCAAGAGAATAGTAGATGTCTGATTGTTACAGGGCATCATCGAGATGATCAGGCTGAAACGATATTAATGAGACTGTTTAACGGCGCTGGAGTAGAGGGACTTAGTGGAATTAAGCGGTTTGAAATATGGAAAGGAAATCAGGACATTCTGGTATCACGTCCACTTCTTGACTTCAGCAGGATGGAAATCGAGACATATTGCCAGCATCACCAACTTACTTATGTTGAAGATAGAAGTAATCTCGATACGAAATATCCCAGAAATCGTATTCGGTATATTATTATCCCATTTCTAAAAGAGCAATTTGGTGAGTCAGTTGTTAAAAGTATTGTCAGGAGTGGTGAATTATTACGAATGACAACTGAGCAAATTAATGAAACAACTAAGGAAGCAGTTTCAAAGACGATAATTAACAAGTCAAAGGATGAGATCGTCCTTGATTATTCACTTTTCTTTTCGTATCTTGAAGTGTTACGGTTGAAGATTTTGCAATATGCCGCTTGCAACCTTTCAAGTGAACATAATCGATTCACTTTGGAAAGATACCAAACGGCAGATAGATACCTTTCCAGCGGTAGATCTGGGATTGTCGAAATGGGGAACGATATCAGGATCTACGTGTCGGGAAAGAAGATATTTATATATCGCTCAGTACAAACTGAATGGCAAAAATGGCTTTCCCCAAACAACAGCATTGAAATTCCCGGTTATGGGTTGATTGAAGCCCAACTACTACCTCGAAATTTATGTTCACTGCCTCCTCCTTCAGATTCGTTATTTTGCGACTACAGGAAGATCGGTAAAGGACCCTTTATTGTAAGGCCGGCACAGAAAGGCGACAGAATTACGCCCTATGGTATGACCGGTCAGCGTAAAGTAAGAGATATCCTAAGAGAAGCTGGTATACCAATACATCGACGATGCTATCCGATAGTGATGGCAGGTGATCAGATCGCTGTTGTTCCACCATTTCGTATTGCAGAGCCATTTAAATTAACAGACAAAACGAGTCAAGTATTGGTTTTCAGGTTTGTACACAGCAAACATTAACAAGATTTTTTATAGGTGTTTAATGAAAGACAAAAACCTTCCGTCCAATGGAAACAATAAAAACGGAAGGCAGAAACAACGAAAGCGCAGGAATGATTCTGGTGACAAATTTGACTGGCGGAAAGCCACACGTACACTTTTAATCTGGACTCTCCTGGTTATCGGCGCTTGGCTGATACTTAGTCGGATTAGTTTGGATACTCAAAAAGAGAACCGAAAATCCTACTCCCAATATTTGATATTGCTTGAAGGTGGTTTTATTAGCAAAGCTGATATTGTGGATCGAGAATTTCATGGTGTGTTAAATGACGGAACCGGCGCTATTGTGACCTACTTACCGTTTATCAACTCAGAGATGTTAGCTGAATGGGACAGCTTGGGGATAGACTATCAATTCAGTGAAAAACCGACGAGTTGGCTTGGAGTTCTCATCGCAAATATGCTCCCATGGATTTTAATCATTGCTATCTGGATTTATATTATGCGTCGAATGCAGGGGGGTGGCTCTAAAGGAATATTTTCATTTGGGAAGTCGCGCGCCAAGTTGAATATGGAAGACAAACTGAAAGTTACCTTTAAAGATGTTGCCGGTGTTGATGAAGCTAAGGAGGAATTGCAGGAGATTATAGAATTCCTTCGTGATCCGAAGAAGTTCACCCGCTTGGGTGGAAGGCTTCCTAAAGGTGGTTTGTTGTTAGGTCCACCGGGAACGGGAAAGACATTACTGGCGAGAGCTGTTGCCGGTGAGGCGGAAGTCCCGTTCTTTTCAATGTCTGGGGCGGATTTTGTTGAGATGTTTGTCGGCGTTGGTGCCGCGCGAGTTAGGGATCTGTTCGAGCAAGGAAAGAAAAATGCACCATGTATCATCTTTATTGATGAGATTGATGCAGTAGGTCGTCACCGAGGTGCTGGACTTGGCGGAGGACACGATGAACGAGAGCAAACTCTTAATCAACTTCTGGTTGAAATGGACGGCTTCGAGAGCAGCGAAGGAGTTATACTTATTGCCGCTACAAACCGTCCTGACGTACTTGATCCTGCTCTAACGCGCCCCGGTAGATTTGATCGCCAGATTGTTGTTGATCGCCCTGATGTTCGCGGAAGGGAAGGCATTCTGAAGGTTCATTCTCGGGAGATACCTCTCGGAAAAGATGTTAACCTAAATGTAATTGCCAAAGGTACTCCCGGTTTAGCGGGCGCTGACATTGCCAATATGGTAAACGAAGCGGCGCTTTTAGCTGCGCGACACAATGCAAAGAAAGTTTCAATGATTGACTTCGAGAACGCCAAAGACAAGATTATGATGGGAATCGAACGAAAGAGTATTCTCATCTCTGAAGAAGAAAAAAAGCAAACGGCTTATCACGAAGCAGGTCATGTATTAGTTTCGAAATTGACACCCGGATCTGATCCGGTTCACAAGGTTACTATTATACCACGTGGTCGAGCGCTGGGATTGACACACTTTCTCCCATTGGACGAAAAACACAACTACTCGAAAACATATCTGAAACAGTCGCTGAATCATCTGCTTGGTGGTCGAGCCGCTGAAAAACTGGTTTTCAACGAGTTGTCGACCGGCGCTGGTAATGATATTGAGCGTGCAACGAAGATAGCGCGAAAGATGGTGTGCGAATGGGGTATGTCCGATAAAATAGGACCTGTCACCTATGGTCACAAACAAGAGGAAGTTTTCCTTGGTCGGGATTTTGCACAGCAGAGAAATTTTAGTGAAAGAACCGCCCAGGATATTGACCAGGAGATTCGCCTTATCGTAAAGGAAGCTGAGAAGCAGGCTGAAAATATAATCGGGAAAAATCTCAATAAACTGAAGATGCTTGCTGAAGCATTGCTTGAAAGAGAAATCCTCGATGGTAATGAGGTTGATATTATTCTTCGCGGAGACAAGTTACGTCCTGTTCACTCTCGCGGCAGCGATCAAAGACATCGTCGTAAAGCGACGCAGGATCGAAAACCAATTCGTAAAGTAAAAGACGACACTACTCGTAAAGTAAAAGAAGACACTACTCGTAAAGTAAAAGACGACACTACTAGTGAAGTAAAAGACGACACTACAGGTAAAACTCCAACGGGTAGGATTATTGAAAGACCGACTAGAACTACCAGGAGTCCCGCCGCTGCTCGACGTGAATTAGCTCGATCTTATGGTATTGCCAGTAGTCGTGACCCGAAGAATCGTCGTCCAGGTCCAGCCAAACAGGCTCGAGAATCCTCGAAGGACAAAGACAAATCACACGAGAGCGAGTCTCACCCTGAAGCGGAAAAACAAAAAAACCGCACCTCCGTTACTCGTAATACTCGATCTCGCTCGACAACTGTATCATCAAAAGACACTGTAAAATCTTCTACAACCAGACCGGTCAGACGCAAATATCCTGTCAAACCAAAAGCCTCGCCAGCAGTGGAGGATAAGAAACCAAAAGAGACAGTTAACGATCAGACATCTTCACAGGCTTTAGATCGTTCAAGCAAAAACCTGACTAAACCTCTTAAGAGTCAGGATTCGATAGCTAAACAATCAGTGACAGATACCCCAGTGAATGCGAGGGATAGACGTCCAACAGCAAAGACCTCATTATTTGACTCATTCGGTTTTGATAACCGGTCTAAAGGTAAGAAAGCAGATAACAAACCTGTCGAAGAAGCAAAGTCAAAATCAGCATCAAAAGTAATGCCTTCCGTGATTGAAAAAAAGGATAAACCAAAATATCCTCTCGAAAAGATCGATAATAAAGATGTGGAAATTCTGAAGCGTTTTAATAAAGCTCGTTCTAAACAAACGACCAATAAGGACGATGGTGATAGATAGAAAAAAAATCAGGCAGGCAATTCGATTAATAATAGAAGGCATTGGTGAGGATCCACAGCGCGAGGGCTTGGCACACACACCTGATCGCGTAGCTCGTATGTATGAGGATATCTTTTCCGGTGTTGGCACTGAACCTGCGGAGAAATTGAGTCTTTTCACCAGTGAGAACCACGATGAAATGATATTGATGAAAGACATCCCATTTTACTCAATGTGCGAACATCATCTATTGCCCTTTTGGGGACACGTTTCAATTGGTTACATCCCCGGTAATAATCAGGTTACAGGATTTTCAAGCCTTGTTCGGTTAGTAGAAGCATTTGCCAAACGCCCCCAGGTTCAGGAACGGATGACTACAGAGCTTGCTGATATTTTAGTATCCAGATTGAAGCCACTTGGGGTTATTGTAATCATTAAAGCAAAGCATCTTTGTATTTCAATGCAGGGTGTCAAGAAGGAAGTGCCGGAAATCGTTACTTCAGCTCAACGTGGATACTTGAGAAAGCAGATAACTCGTCTGGAAGCAATCAGCTTAATTAACAGCAAATGATCAGCGATCTGTTTTCCTATTTTTCAGGGAATGTAGCTGGCGGGCTCGTACTGTTAGCATCTCTGGTTGTCTCTTATACTGCAATATTGTGTACAGTCTGGTTGGGGACGCGTTTCTGGAAAATAGGTCGGTTTTTCATCGTGCTTGTTGTGGGTTGGATGATTATTGTCGGTATCTATTTTGTGGTCTGGAAAAACAGTCATCCATCGCCTATTCCAATCAGAGTTATTGTTGTTGCAGATGATAATATTGACTCGTTTGAGAAATGGAAAGTATTTGGAGTTGTCGATTGCATCTCCAAGCGCCTCACCGCCTCTTCGAAGCATTTCGTCATACAACATCCTAAACGAACCGTATTACTCGCGAAGGAACGATTCAATGAACAACGATTAGATAAGTTAGCTTTTACATTAAGAGCAAGTTGGTTGATAATCGTCACCCCTCAAAGAGTAGGTCTGACATTCCTGTCTGATTCAGTAGGTCAGACACTCTTGTCTGACACAATAAACCAGTCATTTCCGATTGGAAGAGTCAGACAAGATTGTCTGACCTACCCATCTGGAAGAGTCGGACAAGAGTGTCCAACCTACTATACTATTTATATCAAACAAAGATCCGGTGATGGCTTCGATCTTGTCAAAACGTTGACAACCGGTGATGGCTCCTTTGCTTCTGAAGTATCAAAGCTATGCAGTGAGGTTATGCGCCAGATGGGAGATAAAAAGCTACCGTTGGGAAGATATGGCTTGCCTCCAAATCTGCCGGATGAAGCCTTTGAAAGATTTTATCATGCTATACTACTACGTGATGATAGTAAGAATGACTCCGCAACAGCCGTCTTCACATCGCTTATCGAGACATATCCGGACTGGCATCGTCTCCATCAGGAGCTTGCAATTACTCATTTAGGGTATTATTCATCATACTACCGAGATAAGATTCACAAACTGCTGTTAACTTCACTTGAATTGGATTCTTCAGATCCGGAAAATTACATTCTGTTAGGTTACTACTTTTTACATTACCTTGATTGGTTTGAAGCAGAATCAGCGCTTAAATTAGCCTTGAATGTGACGATTGACGATCCTCGCATCTTTTACTATCTTTCAAGATTAGGGATTAACCGAGTTAAGGATTTACCTTGGAGCAGCAGGAATGAATTAAAGATACAAGCCTTAAAAATGGAACCGGGTTATGAGGCAGTTCGTTTATCGTTAGCCGAATCGTTCCGTGATAAGTTAGACCGTTACCATGCCATTGCCACACTTGAGGAAGGAATAGAACTTGATTCTCTGTCGATTTTATTGCTATTAGCTAAAGCCGGCAATCTGGTTGAAATGGATTATCAAGAGGAAGCTATTGCTGTCTGTGATAGAATTCTGGAGCTTAATCCTGATAATACAGACGCTCTCTATAATATGGGAATTGCCAAGGTTTGGTTAGGGGCGTTAGACGAAGGCATTGCCTTGCTTGACAGTTGTTATAGAAACGATGGCACAATCGAAAGTCTTTACTATTTAGGAGTTGCATATCAGAAAAAGCATGATTGGAAAACTGCAATTCACTATTTCCAGCAACGAATGGTGCGACCTAAGCACAACTACGACCGAGTGGTAATTTCATCACGAGAAAGGATCAAGGCGCTGAGGATATGGATAGCAGAAGAAGACAGTGTATTAAAAAGGACAAAGGATGAAAATGAAGAATGAAGTGTGAAAATTAAATCGGGTAGGATAGACACTCGCAGTCTTTCCTGTAAATATAAAACCACCTGTTCCGTTAGGTCTTGCTGCGACGAAGTTGCAGTGTAATCTGATGGCAAGTACTGAAATAACAGAAGATTATTAACTGGCAGATCACACACCTTAAGGTGCAAGACCTACCAGAACGAGCAGCAATAGCTATTTCCGGACAACCTGTTCTTGTCTGTTATTGAGTGTGAAAGTAACTACAACGTCTTGACCCAACAGTTGAACCTTATGAAGTTAACACCTTTATTCAAAAATTATTTGACTTTTAAGTATTGCGTTAGTAGTTAATACCTTGAAAGTTGTGTCATTTCTTAACACCTGTCGCAACTTTGAATTAAAAGAAAACAAATGAGCTTACGAACAAAACTCCTGATTCTATCGGTCATTCTTGCTTTGATCCCACTAAGTATAGCTAGTCTTAATATGATCAAGATCACACAGGACGAGCTTATTGAATCAGCTAACTTCAAGCTAATCACAGTTGCCAGCCACATCCAGAAGGATATTGATGTTTTCTATAGGTCTGCCTGTCTTGGACCGGTGTACTTTATAAAGAATGCTATTGAAGACGAAAACCTTGGCATTGAAGAAAAGCTCTCAATCCTCAAAGAAGGTTCGCAGAGTTTACCACATTTAGCTGCGCTGCAGATTTCTGTAGAGGGATCGAAATCACCGCTGTTGGTTATGCAAAATAGTTTGAAAAACCAACTGAAAGCGTCATCTCTTGATCCCGTTAGGGTGTTGGAATTAAGCTCGGACAAGATTGCAGAACTGAAGAAAAAAGATGGTGTATTTATCGGTGATGTAGTTAATATCAGCAACTCTGATGTATGGCTGATTACGATAATACTTCCGCTTGATTCAGGCACGTTCGAACATCCGGCAACGCTGTCAGCACGCATTAACTTGCTACAGCTTAAAGAAAGCATTGCGAATCGCCCGTTTACCAAGATAGGTCAGATTACAATTGTTGATCCTGATGGACACAAACTCTTCGATAGTGGTAATCCTGATCTTAGTGGGCATAAAATGGTCACCGTAGCAAAGGATATATTAGCTTCCGACAGCCGTTCCATCCGTCTGGAGCACTACAAAAGCCCATCAGGTGAAGCAATGCTCGGGGCTTGCGCATTCCCCGAATACCTGGATTGGAGGATTATTATCGAATTAAGCGAGGCAGTTGCGTATTCAGCAGTTGATCAAATGTATAAAAGTCTGATAAAATGGTTGATCTTCGGATTCACCATCGCCATTATCGGCGCTATCATTCTGGCAATATCCTTGACCAGACCATTGCGCAAACTTAAAGATGCAGCTACAGAAATTGCTCATGGTAACCTTGACACCCATGTCACAGGCAAAACACGGAAGGATGAAATCGGTGAACTCGCACAGGCATTTAATAAGATGGTTGATGACCTTAAACACTACGTTGAGGAACTGACTACGACTACGGCAGCTAAGGAACGAGCGGAAAAGGAATTAGAACTGGCGTGGACTATTCAAAAGGGTTTCCTTCCCAAGAGCTTTCCTGATATGAAAGAAATTGACGTCTGGGGAACTTGTGAGCCTGCTCGCGAGGTCGGTGGCGATTACTTCGATTTCTTCAGGATTGATGATGAACACTACGGATTGGTAGTTGGTGATGTTTCCGGCAAGGGTGTTCCGGCAGCCTTGTATATGGCGGTGAGTAGAACCCTATTCAGGATGTTAAGTTCGACAGATTGCTCACCGGATGAGGTAATGACCGAATTCAATGACCGCCTTGTCGAACTCGACGAGGGATCGAATATGTTCATAACTTTTTTTTATGGTATGTACAACGTAAGAACCGGGCGGTTGCTTTACTCCAGCGCAGGTCATAATATGCCTTTCGTTAAATTATTAAAACCGGGTCGTAGATCTGACATCCCGCCGACAAGTCTGGATGATGACCAGCAAGATGCTGACACTGCAATTCAAAAGGATGAATCCTTTCGTATGCTGCCTGATATGAAAACTCTCGTTGCAGGTATGTTTGATGGCTTTGAAATGCCCCTGGCGGAAACCAATTTATCCAGTGGGGATATAATACTCCTTTATACTGATGGAATAACTGAACCTGTTAATAAAAACGCAGAGGAATTTGGTGAAGAGCGGTTGGCGAAGATTCTTGATGCAAATTCGAATCTGTCTTCGCAAGGAATATGTGAGAAACTAATCGTGGAAGTGAGAGATTTCCAAGCCGGTATGCCGCAATTTGACGATATGACGGTGTTTATGATGAAAGTTAAGTAAGAAATTTACATGCAGGTGAATAGGAAAGGGAGCAAGTGATTGTTGGGTAGTGTAAGTGTTTCTGCCCCAGTGCCACCCATCGTTTTTGTGAATAATCGCGATTCTGGTTCATTTTGGGAACATTTGTATAATTACAGAATATAACATATAATGGATCAGATTCAACATAAATAAATCCCCAAGATATCGTGTCAAATGCAATTCTGTATAAGAACTGGGAGCGATAAAAAAACAAACGTTTCTAAATAACATTTGTAACTATAACAAAACCCGGCGCTCATAATTTAAATAAGCACTTAGAAAAACACTCATTAAAATAGAATCATTCCCAAACAAGCAATAAAAGCTGATACATCATGGTAAAAGCGATTAGACATACTATAACCTTACTAATGGTTTTCCTGTGCATAGCAGGCTGGGGTACCATTATGAGCGATGAACTCGACGCCAAAGCAAAGTCGGTTTGCGAAAAGGATACGGATGTCTGTCAATCCTGCGATCATGAGTGTAGTGCTTGTAACCAAGATTCTGATTCAGACAGAGACAAATCACATTGTGAAGATTGCAACGGGAACTGCAATAGCAACTGTGATTGCCATGCTTCATTAAGTTTGTCTCCTATGTATTTGGTTAACAGTTGTTTATTATCCTTCTCCGATTATAGTATTCTGCTGAGTTCTTTAGAAAATTCACTTTACAATACTTTAATCCGGTCTATAGACCATCCTCCTGATATTATAGAACTGATTTAATTCTCATTTGAAGCTAAAGGGTGATTAGTAAATCATCTTCTCCTGTAACTAACACTAATAACATAGTGTAGTAATAACTGAGACAGACGAGAATGTTCGCCTGAGGCTACTACACTTTTTACACAGAAATCAAATATCACAAACTCAAAGAGGAAAAAAACATGAATAAACTCATGCAAATCACAATTGTCATTGCCTTTGCAATCGTATTCATCGGTTCATCAGCAATGGCTCAATGTTGTCCCAGTAAGAAATGCAATTCTGTCAAAACAACTACTGTGGATAAAGATTGTAAGAACTGCGGTAGTTCCTGCGTCGGTGATTGCAAAGACTTGAAAAACGTCACTAACGTCTCAAACGAAGTACTAATTGATGGCAACGTCTGGATTACCGAAGGCGGAGAGAAGTATTTTATATGCCCGGTTATGAAAAACGAGGCAAAGATCGAGGGAAATGAATCATTCTCGATCGTCGATAACGTGAAATACTATCATTGCTGTCCATCCTGTCAAGTGCCCTTTCGAGCGAATCCTGGTAAATACCTGAATGAATTCACATTGCCTGGAAACATCATTAAGATCGATATAAAGGGAATCAAGCATTTCCGCGATAGGGTGAATGGCAAGGAAGGTGTGGTCGATGACGACACAAGGTATTTCGACCATCAAGGTAGACGCTTTTATTTTGATTCTAAAAAGAGTATGAAATCTTTTAAAAAGAATCCTGATAAGTTTATGCAGTTATAGTAATTATTAACTAATATATCCCAGTACGTCATTTCCTCATTCCCGCTTTCGCGGGAACGAGGAAATGAGACTAAATCAATAGAATCATGCAAGAGGCGTGAACAAGTAAGATTTAGTTGTAAATTGGAGTATTGTTATTCATTCTTAGAAATGTGAATAGGCTTTAGGTTTGAAAACGCGCGTATTACGTTATAGTATATTAACCGTTATACTTGGCTTGACCATATATCAAGCCCTCGGGTATGGCAAGCGGTCTTTTGAGGCATTTTGCCCGTTTGGTGGGATGGAAAGCTTGTGGGGATTATTCAGGGAAGGGCAATACAGTTGTGCGACAGGACCATTAAACATGTCCATGCTTATTGCGGTTATCGTGCTTGCCCTGATTGCGAAAAAAGCGTTTTGTGGATGGGCATGTCCAATTGGCTTTCTTAGTGAGCTGATTGGCAGGCTGGGGATGAAAATCTTACCCTGGAATTCATCCGTTAATCCTAAACTGAACAGCAGATTGAAACTTATCCGGTACGTTGGTTTGGTTTTAGCGCTGTATTTTACATACCAGACAGGTGAATTAATTTTACGAGGGTATGATCCATTTTACATTATATTCTCAGGATTTGGACATGGTACACTGGGATTAGTGAGCGTGATTGTCTTAGTGATAATAATAATCGGTTCTTTTCTCATCCCTATGTTTTTCTGCAGGTATTTTTGTCCTCTGGGCGCCACTATTGATCCATTCAGCAGATTGGGACTGGTAAAAATTGTCAGTGATGAGGATTTATGCACTGAATGTGGCGAATGTTATACATCATGCCCACATGATATCGCTCCGAATGAGATGATTTATATCAGGCATCGCGATTGCACGAACTGTCTGGAATGTATAGATTCCTGTCCGGAAAAAGACTGTCTAACCTTAAAGGTGAAGCTTTAATGAAAGTGCCAAAATACCTAATACCGGTCATTACCATAGTGATGTTATTTGCAGGTTTTTACCTTCGGTTTGCTTTCACTCAACCTACAACTTCAGTTGTATTTAGCGAACAAGGAGATGCAAAGTTGGTTTGCACAGTCAATGGTGTCAAGTGCAAGGGAACTGCAAACTTCTTCACCAAAATGTTCAATGGGGTAGAAGGCATATCTTCGATTGAAACCATTGCATCGGAGCGCAGGGCGACCTTCACCTATGATCCATCGAAAATTGACAAGGAGCAAATCAGGGAGATCATTGAACAACCCATACAACTCAGGGATGGATCAAGCCGACAGTTTTTTACCTGCGTGGAGATGAAGTAGAGATTAGTATTGAACAGGATTGACTGAGTATAGGAACCTATGATCCTCTATTATAATATAGCAGACAGGAATGTCCGCCTTACCCTATCAAATATCGCGAGCTTCTTCTCCTTTTAAATTAAAAATCCTCTTCAACTCCCATATCATCACCGGATTGATCCCTGCTCCGTTCGGTTTTGTAGTTATTGATAATGTAACTCATATTAAGCAGAAATACAGGCGCATCATGCTCCCTCAGTGTGTGACTGGTGAAACCGGCTCCCTCAGTTGTAGATTCACGTTTAGATGTGCTGAAGACATCCTTGACCTGCAGTGTTGCCGATAGAGTCTCAGGGATGATTTCATAATTGACCGCCAAACTCGATGTAAAAGAACCTTTCCTCTCTGACTGTGAAGAAACACTTGGACCTCTGTAATTTCCATTCAATTGAAAGCGGGTTTTCTCACCAAATCTGATATCGTTATTCAGACGTGCTGTCCAGTTCACACTCTCCGTAGAATAATCAATACTATTTATTTCCCCTTCCGACTCAAACCGATAAATGGTGTATGTTGCATTAGCTTTCCACCATTTGAAAATCGCGAGATTGAGCATCATTTCCGCACCAGCGGAGTGATCAACACCGGCATTTTCAAATGTTTGCAGAGTAACGCCCTTTGAGTAGATACTATTATAGCGTTCAATTCTGTTATTAGTTTTACGGTAAAAGAGTTCTGCGGAGAAACTGTTTCGGTCGATCCTCCTCTGGTAGGATAATTCATACGAGTCGATGTACTCCGGTTTCAACTCCGGATTTCCTCTGCGAACGGTATATGCGCTTGTCCAAGTCTCAAACGGCTCCAGGTTCCACCCGCGAGGACGTTGAATTCTCCGCGTATAGCTTGCCATGAATTGGTTAATCTCATCTGAAATATACGAAAAGTGTACGGAAGGGAAATAATCCCATCGTTTTAATGAAAAATCGCTGTTCAAATCTGTAGATTCAATGAACCGGTAAGTATGTTCACCACGTAAGCCAGCCTGGAAACCAAGTTTGCTATACTCGCCGGAATACATAATATATAGAGAGTGATAATCGCGAGTATTATCAGTCTGATGACTGAACTGGTGTTGTAACTCATACTGTCTGGTAAGTGTATCTAATTTAAGCAATTCTGTCTTTTCTTCAGATCTACGCAATCGGTTTTGATAACCCGCTTCAAATTTCTGTTTTTCCCCCAACGGTTTTGTGTAATCAAGCTGTAATGTTGATCTACTACCAGGAACCTTTTCAGTAGTAATTTTACCTTCGACAACATGATTGCTGCTATTAAAAAGTTCGCTGATTGACTCTTCATCACCATTCCTCTGGCCATAGCTCATTTTAAAAGAGAGATTGTGATTCTCTTGATCGAACTTATGCTGATAAGCTAAATTTACTGAATTAAATAGCATTTCACGTTTGGATTCGCTAAGGCTTGAATATTCATACACAATATTCCCCGGCTCTGTCCATTCTGTGAAATCCAAATCATTCTCACCTTCCGACTTTCCCTTCCCATAACGCAATCCTAAGTTAATGTGATCATTTTCAGTGAGATCATATCCAAAGCTGCCATTAACACCTTTTCTAAGCCTGCCGCGCGAGTTATAACCTTCTGAATTGACATAGAATGTTGTATCGGGATAATATATTTCTCGTTTCTCGATAGATGTTCCTGGGTGACCGTGATTATTGTAGTTTATGCCTATGTTGAAGCTGTATTTAGTATTCTTATAACCGAGTTGAAAATCCCCGCCATATCTATCATCGGTGCCGGTATTCGAGTTCACGATTGCACTTAAACCTTGTAATTTGTTCTTTTTGAGTATCACATTGATTATTCCGGAGGATCCTTCAGGATTGTATTTAGCAGACGGATTGGTTATAATCTCTATGTTTTCGATTGTGCTTGCAGGAATCAGTTGAAGCATATCATTTGGATCCAACATAGAAGGTTGACCATTGACCAAAACAGTAAAATTATCGCTGCCTCTTAAGCTCACATTGCCTTCAATATCCACTGAAACCGAAGGCGCTGTTTCGAGGATATCGACGGCAGTGCCGGATGCGGCTGTGTATTGCTCGCCTACATTGATAATTTTCTTGTCGATCTTAAACTCGATTTCCGGTCTATCGAGGGAAACACCGACTTCCTGTAAGGAGGATATTCTTCGGTTTAGCGAAATATCACCCAGATCAAGTGTCGGTTTCCTGGGACCGATTCTGACATTGTCAATCGTTTTCTTTTCAAAACCGATGAAACTGATTTCAATTAAGTATTGTCCTGGTGGAAACCCGATTAGTTCAAAATATCCATTCTTGTCCGTTGCATCGCCTGTCACTTTGGCGTTGTTTTCCCGGTTGAAAAGAATGATGTTTGCATATTCAAGCGGCGATTCGAAAGTCGCATCCAATATCCTGCCTTTTATTACAAGGTCAAATTTATTGGCGCTTCTGAAATCTCCACCACGTCGAGATTCCTGCGAAAATGCTACTGTTGCGAATACTAATATAGCGAGCAGTGCTGTTGCAAAGCGAAAGTACACTTAGGAACTCCTTGTTGTTTAGAGCATACCAATACAGAGTATTATAAATATGAGCACATTGCCATTACAGCTTTCGTTTGAATGACAAAGAGGGATCAAATTTACAAAGATGTGGGTTTCGGTCATACCCTATATAGTATTTAAATGCGACAAGAGTGTCGCATCTACTGAGATCATACCTCTAAAAATCATCCGTATCAATATCATCGCTTGATTTACGGTCTGTTTTATAATTGTTGAAAATATAACTCAAGTTAAGCAGGAATACCGGTGCATCACTTTCCATCAGAGTGTATTGGGTGAAACCGGTTCCTTCTGTCGTAGATTCGCGTTTGGCTGTGCTGAAGACATCCTTGACTTGCAGTGTCGTCGATAGAGTCTCAGGGATGATTTCATATTTAACCGCCAGGCTCGACGTAAAATAGCCTTTGATCTCTGACTGCGAAGAGACAGTTGGACTTGTGTAGCTTCCATTCAATTGAAAACGGGTTGTCTTACCAAATCTGATAACGTTGTTCAGACGTGTTGTCCAGTTCACATTCTCTGCAGTATAATCAATATTATTTATTTCACCTTCCGATTCAAACCGATAGATGTTGTATGTTGCGTTAACCTTCCACCATTTGAGAATCCCAAGGTTTAACATAATTTCAGCGCCGATTGAGTGATCGACTCCCGCATTTTCATACGTATTCAGAGTGATTCCCTCCGAATAAACACTGCTGATCTGTTCAATCCTGTCGCTATTTTTGCGATAATAAACTTCTGCCGAAAGACTATTATTTTTATCATACTTCTTTTGGTAGGATAATTCATATGAGTCAATGTACTCCGGCTTCAAAGATGGATTACCCTTGCGGACATTATAGGCATTTGTCCAGGTCTCAAACGGTTCCAGGTTCCATCTGCGCGGACGCTGAATCCTTCTTGAATAACTCGTCGCAACCTGATTGGCGTCGTCAATACTGTATGAGAGATGGATGGAGGGGAAATAATCCCAGTGTTCAATAGAAGTTTCCTGATTAGCGCTTATGCTCTCTATGTGTCGATAGGTATATTCACCACGCAATCCACTCTGAAATCCTAATCCCCTATATTCACCTGAGTACATCAAGTACAGGGAACGAATATCTCGTACATAGTCAGTCTGATGACTGAACAGGGGCTGTAATTCATATTGTCCGGTCGCAGTGTTTAATACAAACAATTCCGTCTCATCTTCAGGTTTTCCATAGGTGTTATGATAACCCGCCTCAAATTTGTATCCTTCCTGCAATGGTTTTGTATAATCAATCTGTAGTCTATACCTATTACTCGTCCTATTTTCTGTGTTCGTTTTTCCTTCAACAGCTTGATTGTTGTTATCAAACAGTTCGCTGTCGGACTCTCCTTCAATTTTTCTTTGTCCGTAATTAGTTAAAATAGATAAGTTGTGAAATTCCTGGTCGAAATTATGTTTATAGGTCAAGGTAACCGAAGTATAACCCATCTCCCGTTTAGAATCACCCAGGCTTGAGTATCTTCTCGCCCCAACTCCCGGCTCTGTCCATTCTGTGAAATCCAGATCACTCTCGCTGTCCATATTTCCCTGACCATAACGTAAACCTAAGCTGATGTGATCTTTATCGGTTAAATTGTATCCAAAACTACCCTTAACACCAGCTCTCAGTCTGTTGCGTGAGTTATCACCTTCTGAATTGACATAGAGTGTCGTACCGGGATAATAAGTCTGTAGTTTGTTGGTCAACGTTCCGGGATTGTTTTTGTTATTATAATCTACACCAATGTTATAGCTATATTTACTATCCATGTAACCGATCTGTGCATCCCCACCGTACGTGTCGTAAATCCCTGTGTTTGAATTCACGATTGCGCTTATACCTTGGAGTTTATTTTTCTTAAGGATAATATTAATTATTCCAGAGCTTCCTTCGGCTTCGTATTTCGCTGATGGATTAGTTATTATTTCGATATTCTGGATTGTGCCTGCCGCTACTTGTTGAAGTATATCATTAGGATCCAGCATTGAAGGTTGTCCATCAACTAACACGGAGAAATTGCTGCTGCCTCGCAGGCTGACATTGCCTTCTATATCAACCGAAACTGACGGAGTGGCTTCAAGCACATCAACGGCTGTACCGGAAGCAGCGGTATATTGCTTATCGACATTGATGATTTTCTTATCAATCTTAAATTCAATTTCGGGTCTGGTGAGGGTGACGCCTGCTTCCTGCATAGTGAAAACTTTACGATTAAGTGTAATATCACCCAGATTAAGAGTCGGTTTTTTCTGACCGATTCTGATATTGTCAATCGTCTTTTCTATAAAGCCGATGAAACTTAATCTTATAAAATACTGTCCGGGTGGAAACCCGATTAATTCAAAATATCCATTCTTGTCGGTTGCATCGCCTGTTATTTTGGCGCTATCTTTCTGACTATAAAGAACGATATTTGCATATTCCAACGGTGATTCGAAAGTAGCATCCAATATCCTGCCTTTTATTACAAGCTTAATTTTATTGGCGCTGCTGAAATCTCGACCGCTTTGAGATTCCTGCGATAATGCTACTGTTGCGAATACTAATAACGCGACCAACACTGTTGAATATCTAAAGTACATTTGTAAACTCCATATTGCTTTAAGGTTCAAAACAAACCTGCTTTATAATGTAACAATCGAAATTACCAAAACCCTTGCACGATTTTCATATTATATTGAAGAAATTAAAATTATTGGAATCTTAATATGAGAGTTGTCAATACTTTCTTAAGGTGTGAGAAGTGTGGAGAGGATTGAACTTATTTTAGTTTTAACGAAACCGATCTATATGAATAGCAGTCGAGGTGTCTTCCAACAGATTATGCATTCCATTTTGTTGGATACCATTAAATAATTTAATAATAAAACAACGATATATTTAAATTATTTTACGTATTAAGTAAATTTTTCCTTGACAAACATAAATTCGCATTTTATATTATTTCGTATGGCTATTGAAGTAAAACTAGATCTTATGCTTGTCAAACGGAAGATGAGGCTGAATGAACTGTCTGAAAGGGTGGGCATCTCCGTAACCAACCTTTCACTTCTGAAGACAGGTAGAGTCAAAGGTATTCGTTTCAACACGCTCGAAGCGATCTGCAGGGAACTGGAATGTCAACCAGCCGATCTGCTTGAATACCTGCCTGACTATATCTGAGCCTTAATTCTGTGAAAAGGATGCATAAGAGCTCTGTCAGGTGCCCTCACCTGACAGTTAACGTGCCGGGCTTGAACGCTCCGCACCACTCCTTTTGTTTTAGAATTTCATTAACGACGTTGCATCAGGTGTTAACTCCTGACGCAGCAAAAAAGTAAAAAAGGAATAATCAGATGAAAAACGAGCAAATCACATCAGGAAAAGCAGAAGATAACAAATATGCTTTAGCGGGATGGCTGGCAATTACGGGCGCTATATTGCTCTTCCCGGAAATCCTGTTCGGTTTTTTGGTTGAAATTAAACCTGATAAACTTGGATTACTGGTATTTCCTTACGGAATAATTGCCATAACTGAGGTGGCATTCACAGTTTATGCCTTTCTTCGTTTCAAAGACCTACTTAACGAGCGCTATAGCTTTCATTAAGTGGATTTACTGGTGATGTTAATAGTTATTGGCAGTATAGTAGGCACTTCTTTCGCTGTAGTCGTGAAACACCTGTATGTATTTGGTGTATTAGAGCAAACCCCTACAGTTAAAATAGCAATTATAACATGTCTGATACTCATAGCCCTCCCACTCTCCGCATTAGGCATTGTATTCGGCATTAAATTATTGAAGCTTGAAGCGGATCTCAGGGGTTTACTGAAACCGATGGTTTATATCTATATAGTGTCTGACCGGAAAGCCCCTTTTTTGTCATTCCCGCGAAGGCGGGAATCCAGACAACTTATTGTTTCTCCTGGATTCCCGCCTTCGCGGGAATGACAAAAAAGGGTTAATATCCAGAAAAACGGAGGTTTTCGGTCAGACACTATATAGCCGGTTCTATTTGTTTCGCTACCTTTATTTTAGTATTACCAGGTGTTCTCCTTTACGCAACATTCCAGATTATGATGGGGCTTGTGTTCTTGCGCGAAGGAGATCAGGAAGCGCAAGTGGAGTTTGTATAATAAAGGAGTAAACTAAATCATTGCTGTCCAAAATAATTACAGATAGTCAAACCGTTCTTTGTAAAATAACGATTTAGGACAGGCTTTTACCATGTTTCAAAAACAGGTTACATTTTTTGACTCTGTGAATGCTGTCCAAAACCCAGCAATTCAAATGCGCATTGCATTGAAGGCGGTGGTTCCGGTGGAGGCGTATACGGATTATCAATCCATTGCCATAAGTCCCTGTAAGTAAATATATTCCATCGTAACAATGCCACAAGGTTCGAGAGCGACCAAGAAAACTGTGAACGAAGCTTTAAGTACTTTAAGACAAGAATAGCGATCAATGCTGTCCAAATCTGCGTCTTTAGTGCATTAGGTGATGTTCCGACGA
>JAVCDD010000183.1 GCA_030765125.1 Candidatus Hatepunaea meridiana | reverse complement strand
TCACCGGAATTATATGCTCCAGAAGGAAATCTAAATCATAAGTTAACTCACCGTCTTCGACAAACGACGAGTCGGTAAACGACAGCAACATTAAGGGCTCCGGTCCTGTTTTAACCAGCCAGAAGTCCTCAAGGTTTCTACCGTCTTCGTTGTATGAGGAGCTTGATCCTCCGATGGCATATCCTAAATCCTCTGTCTGTATTATTGCTCCCAAAACCCTTTCAGCATGCCTGCCGCCATAAGTATTTGACCATAACTCATCACCTGTGCTGTTTATGCGAACTAAATAGAAATCATCTGAACCTGCTCCAAATGAAAATGTTGTTCCTGCCAGAATGAACCCACCGTCGAGTGTCTGAAGCATATCATCGAAATACTCAGGCCTCCGCCCGCCATAAGTTCGAGTCCATAAGATTTCGCCTTCTGAATCGGTTCTAACGAGTACGAAATCAGGATTTGTATTAATGCCTGGTTCAACATTTATTGAGCCGCCTAATGCATAACCTCCATCCTCTGTTTGAATAATTGAGCTGAAAGAGTCTCTGATTTCATCACCGAATGTGAGATACCATTCTTCTTCACCTTCTTCGTCGGTTTTTACAAAGTAAGCATCTACTCCCTGTACATCAAAAGATCGAGTTTCGCCTGCAGCAGCATAACCATCATCATTTGTCTGAATAACGCTTGAGAAAGCATCAGATGCATCTCCGCCATAGGTTCTTGACCAGATAACTTCACCGTCTTCATCCATCTTCAATAAAGCTGCATCATTAGAAGTGTAACCTGATAATACAAGGTTGCCATCCCCTGATTGAATAAGTGAAGAGAAAAAAACCAAACCATTGTCATTATATGTTCGTGACCAGACTTCTTCACCGTCTTCATCGAGCTTTATCAGCCAGCCATTATATCCCTCATCAAAGCTAACGAAAGTATATCCTGCTAATAGATAAAACTCTCCGTCAATCTGTAAAACGGCGATGCAACCATCAGATTCCTCACCGCCCTCGTTGTATGTCCAGATTTCCCGACCTCTTTCATCTGTCTTTACGCAGAAGAAATTGTCTCGGGAATCGTCATAGATGTAAGTTCTCCCACCTAATAGATAACCACCTTCTTCAGTTTGAATTAAATCCCAACAAGACTCCCGGGATTCTCCTCCATAAGCCTGGTGCCATTGCAGTGCAGGCTGGGCATAGACCGCCAGGGAAGCAATCAGGAGGAAATATCCGATTAAGGTTATTAGTGGTTTTACATGTGCTTGATTCATAAGATATTGGATTACTAATACAAGTATTTTAGAAAGTTGGATTTTTACATATAATAGTCAATTTACCTGACAAGAACAAGTTTAATTCTATCAAGATTGCCATTCCACTCCATTTGGACAAAATAAACTCCTGAAGAGACGTCCTTCCCAATCCAATTGAAACGGTGATAACCGGCAACTACCGATCCTTCAGCAAGTGTAGCAACCTCACGACCGTTGAGATTAAAGACCTTGATTGTAACCGGTCCCTCTTCCGGCAGTTGGTAGGTGATTGTGGTAGATGCATTGAACGGATTCGGGAATGCAGCCGTTATTCCGAAGTCTGAAGGAATTTCAGGTGAAGCCTGTCTCGATCCGTCGTCTGCTTTATCCATCATTTCCTCGAGCCTCAAAAGTTCTTTATCAATGTTGTTAACCGAGTTGATCATATCATCCAGTCTGTCTTGAAGCAACAGAATATCCATCTCAAGCGCTAATCGTGCAGCCTCGTTAGGAGCAGCATCAAGAAGATTGCGAATCTCCTCTATTGCATCCTCATGATGACCGGAGTTTATAGTGCATTTATAGGAGTATTTCTTCGCCGCCCAACTCAAGCGTGGATACCGCTCGTCATAGGTTTCATCGATCTGTCTGAACTCCCGTCTGAGGGCATCAATATCTCCTTCCATATCCATAAAACTGTTATATATCCACATAACAGCCTGCCGTGCGAGATTTGAGTTTGGATTTCCCCTGATGAAACGCCGGAAACAATTAACAGCTTGTTCATATTGCTCGTTCTCCCGGTATCTCATTCCGAGTTCGAAGTCATTCATGTCATCGGTATATGCTCCGTCCGAGTGAGGATCAACTGCGATGGCACCGCCATTCCCCCAATAAAAATCTTCCTGATTAACAATCGTTGCATCGCCATCTCCTTGATTATCACCCCAGTAGTTTACATATCCCGCATTTAAAGGATCAAAATTGTTTGACGAGTGCTTGGAAATAATAACTCCTTCACGTTCAGACGGAGCATCCCCTCTCACGTCCCAGACATCATTGCAGGCAATAAGCGGATAGGAATCATTCTCCAGACGTATTTCAGCTCCTGTGGAAGTCGGGCTCTGCTGACCTTGTTGACCATTATTAACTATTCTATTGGCTTCTTCCCCATTTTGTATGACGCCTATAGAAACGTTTGAATCCCACCATAATCGGAAACCATAGCACCAGTTGTCAGTAACAGTGTTCTGGTAGAAGTAAGTTTGGGAGTCATCGACGAAAACGCCGCATTCTGAACTGGCATCTCCATTATCATGGATTTGACAAAGACGAAAAGTTGACAGATTCCTGTTAAAATAAATCCTGACGCCGTTATAGCCGCAGTTGGATATTTCGGTGTCAGTACAATTCACCTCAATCTCACCCTGGATTCGGATATTACCGCTGCGACCCTCATCAATAAGGCAATTCTCGACAGTAATAACCCGTTGTTGATTATCACCGTTGATTTTGAATCCCCATTTGGGGTGTTTGATTTCGCAGTACTCAAAGCTGCAATCAGCATCCGGATCGTCAAGATGCAGAGAATAGTAGTAATCGCCACCTTCCAGAACATCAAACAGTATCCTTTTAACGCTCCCTGCACCCTCATCAGCTTTACCGTCTGCGTTAATAGATCCCTTTACTGTAAAGTGACCGTCTTCAGGGATATATATAGCGGTATATGGACGCATTAGCAGATTTGCCCCCCCTGATACTGTTACTTCGTTCATCTCAAACAGATCGGGTGGAAAGTGTGCAAAATCATCATCATACTCCGGATGACCGACTATATTGAGATTATAGATATTCTCATTATCCGCAACATTGTAAGTAGTATGATTCAATATTCCGCCAAAAGGACCTCCGGTGCAGCCGACATTGTTGGAATTTGTGTACCATACTTCCTCTTCTTCGGAAATCAAGGTGACATCCATATATTCATCACCGTCACCGTTCCATCCCAGGTTTATGAGCGGTGAATCCCATTTTAGCCTTTCACACTCTTCTTCGTTCTGGTCATCGTAGAAATGCGGTTCATAAGGATACCAGTAATCTGGATCTTCTTCACCAAGTTGACCGTCACAGTGTACTCCTGGAGTGCCAACAGCGTTGAAATTATTATAAGGGAAATAGCAATCCTCTTCGGGCTCCGGATTAACAGTTATTCCTATAAATAGTCCTTCAAAATGGTTGTTTAAGATAGTCATATTATCTAATGCTGGTTCATTAGCATTATGTTGAAGTATCTCTATTCCAAAGAAAAAGTTCATCGCGCCCTCACCAATATGAAAAGTATTATTGTAAATTAGTGTTTCAAAACCTCCTCCTCCAAATAACTGGTCGAAATAACCAACTTTAACACCATAACAATTGCTAAAGAAATAGTTATTGTCTAACATTTCCCACTTGAAAAATCAATTGTAACAATTGATTTTTCAAGTGGGAAATGTTAGTGAGTTATTAAAAAGTATCGCAAATCTCCACAATGAACCTGTTACTATTGAAACAGGTTGAAGTGGGAAATGTTAGTATTAAGTATAAAACCGCCTGCACAGAAATGACCTTGTGCGCCATTTCTATCATCGTTCCATTCAATTCCTTCCCAGAAATCTTCGACGATGTTAGGCGGGTACATTTGATATATAGATTCTAAATCTATGTGAACTTCATCACCAACTATATTACTTTCACGTAGATACTTTCCATCTTCTCCACCAAGGTCAACCCAGGGCGCAAAGTTTACCTGGTTACCTCCGCCCTCGTTACATCGAATTCTCCACCCTTCTTCAAACGTTATTTTACAAATCTGTTCTATCTCTCCGCATCCCAGCCAGCGATCATCCTCTTCCGGTTCCTCAAATTCATGGGATGTTCTATATCCGAACCAGATTGTTACTCCTTCATCGATAATCAAATCCGCATCAACGCCATCATCCCCGCCGAACTGAAGATCCGACATAATAATGTAATCAACCTGGTCATAGAGTGTTCCATCACCCAGTCCGCCGTCAACATTACGGTTTGTCAAGGTAACCACTTCGTTTTCGACCATATTTCCTAAAATTGATTGTTCAATTATGAAATACTCGTTTTCACCAGGGTTATGCAAGCGATCTTCCCCTTCACGAAATTCGTCGGGTATTGGACTTGGCCATCCGACGTTTACACCGACTTCTTCTGCAACGTCTTGTGAATAAGCAATACTAAATACGCATAGTACGCTTATCAGAGCAATGATTAGCTTTTTCATTTGATCCTCTCTTGATAAAATGGATTTAAAGATTTCTTGTTTGAAATGGGAATACAGGCAGATCTGTCTATGGGGATATTTCTTACTTCCGGTTTCATAAAAGCTAGAAACAGTAAGTTGTGTAGGATGATTATGGATTTATTTTCTAATAGATTACGCATAAATACTTCGTACCTTTGAAATCAAATCGCTATTAAACTTAAATTAGATAATCTTCAACAGGTTAATGGTTGGTAGGAAAAGAACATTCTGACTAACTATGATAAATGTAACAATATTTTTCTCTGACAGCAAGTCATTTCTTATATTTCTTTTAATTATTAAATCGCTTTTTTCAATTTCATAAACTGATAGCAAGCTACGTAGAAAATCAATCTTTGTCACTCCATCGCTCCCCCCGAATATCCGTTACAATAACACCATACCCCTGCAAGCTTAAAACATTGCAAGCCGTACTGATCCCTTCTGAATTCATACAAGTTGCCAACACTACGACACAACGACACCCCAACACATCATCACTTTCCGTCACATTATCGTCACCCCCTGCAAGCCCCACCCACAAAGGCTTTGCACCCTCTCGGTGACGATGTGACGCTGTTTTACATAGTGTGTCAATCATTTCAAGCTTAAAACATTCTCTCCTGCTTCTCGCAGCGGTAGAATATTTGTATTTAAATTGGACATATTGTCCTCCTTTTTTTATTGCAACCAAATAACCGTGGTTGCTTTCGGTTTGCCAATTGGCAATAGTGATTCAATTTCTCATATTTAATATTAAACCACTAATATCACCATTTGTTAATCTCTTTGTAACGTAAAGATTTAGCCTCTTTGCGAATGATACTCATTTGTGTGCGAACTGCACCATTAGACATCATTGGAAGCAGTTCGGCAATCTCAGACGGTGAATCGGTGCCTAATTCAATCATCTTGTCCAATACAATCATAGCTGAGTTCTTTAAATTTTGCCTAGTTTTACGTAACCAAAAGAACAAGTAATCCCTTTTTATAAATTCAGATATCCGACGATCCTCAAGCTTGCTGGTGTACCCATAACTTTGAAGATTCAGGGAATACTTATCGTTTATTAAAGGAGAAGACTCTAGTATAGGATTTAGTAGAATCCCTTTAGATTCCCATTTCCCAAGTATATTCAACATTTTCCCATTTCGGGTCGTCTTTCATGACCGATTCCCTTCCACCGAAGAGCGAGAGGATGCATCCTGAAGAAGATCACAAGCTCATCTTCGGTTAATTAGGTTCACGATCAGGCGCCTGACCTTTGATTTTTATTTCCGGAACGTCGTTCAGTGGGTAAAAAATAATACCCGCAATCGGATAATTAATCATCCAACTACGAGTATATTAAATGCATATATAATGCCACACTTATGTGTCTATATTACATATACATAAGATTTCAATTTGTTAAACCTTTTTAAATTTTATATTTAAAAAGGTTTAATTATCATTACTTTGTTAAGTATGACCACTTAAATAGCATTCAAGTAATTTAAATGATCTTTTACATAATGGACAGAATCCCATCTTGTCCAATAAAACCCTTTGCATCATAATCCTAATGGTTGGCAAGGG
>JAVCDD010000106.1 GCA_030765125.1 Candidatus Hatepunaea meridiana | reverse complement strand
TAGGGGCCAATTTATTGAGCCCCTTCTACTTATGCAAAAGGGCTCGATAAATCGGCCCCTACGCGAAACTTTTAATGTTTCAAACAATTATAAAAACCAATATTGATACTTAACAAAGTAATGCTAATCCTGAGGGGTTGTTGAAATATGGGGACAGTATACCTATTTTTTTATGTGTATTTAGAATGACCGGCTGTCTTTAGAAAAAATAGTATTACTGTCCCCGTATTTCCCGTTGAAGGTTTGCAATTTGCTTCGGTGGGTTTCACCCACCACTATTCACATTCATTCCCTTCGGGAATGTATAATGAACCACTTTCTGCGGTTCGTTTTTCAAATCTTACCAAAGTCAATCCATTCGGTTTTTTCAAAAGTTCAGGATCCTTCCAGCCAGTTAGATCAATTCCTTCAAGTTCACTATTTACCGAAGAACCTTTCCAGACAATTAATTCACCTCCCGGTCTAAGCAGAACATTTCCCCATTCCATCAATTTTGAAAGGGAGCATACAGCACGAGAAACAATTGTACCGAAGTATGCTTGATATTGAGCATACTGACAGATGTTTTCGGCTCGCTCATTTAGAGCTTCGGAGTTTTGCAGTTTAAGTGTTTCTATAATACTCTTAATAAACAATACCTTGCGACGGTTCGCTTCGAGTAGAGTAATTTTAAGATCAGGTTTTGCTACCCGAAGAGGAATACCAGGGATACCGGCGCCGCTTCCAATGTCAATAAGTGGAGAACTTAGAAGACATCTATTCCAATCAAGAGGAATCAATGATTCTTTGATCAAGCGATTTAGCGAGTTCTCAACACTATAACGTGATACCAAGTTAAGCTTTTTATTAGCATTAGCTACCGCATTACGGTAGATTTCAAGAGAGTTATCAACATTTGAATGTGGATTGTTTGTAAAGCATAAGTAATTGTTGTGAATGGACATACAGAACAGCCATTTGGTTTATCAACAAGTTGTAAACATTTGTTGGAGTGTTTTGTTTTTAATCGTTTATCTATTGTATTGCTGTATTGTTATTAAGCAATATAGCAATACAACAATATAGCAATACAAAAATTTAACAGTATAATAATGATAAATCTTCGCAACCTTCGTGATTAATATTTATGCTTGACTATTCGTTTAAGATGAATAAGCAAAACCGCAAGATCAGCAGGAGTTAAACCGGGAATGTTGGCAGCCTGTCCCAGATTATCCGGGTGTATCTTAATCAACTTCTCGCGTCCTTCAATGGATAATCCCTTGATGTCTAAGAAATCAAAATCGTTCGGGATAATTCGATTTCTGTTCCTTTGCAGTTCCAGGACTCGATGTTCCTGACGCTTAAGATATCCCGAATACTTTATTTCAGCAGAAACTCGCCTGTAAAGCTCACCTGTTCCTGAAAGAAGGTTCTCTCCGAGGTGAGAAATATCATTGCGGTCTTTCAGTAAATCTGATAGTTCAACATTAGGACGTTTTAGTAAATCATATAGGGAAATAGGTTGACCTTCATTATCTTTAGATTTTGTGTTAACCAGAAAAGAGATTACTTCAAATAATTTTTTCTCATTTATAAAAGAACGATCAAAATCAGGTTTTTTAACGAGACCGAATTCATATCCTAACCCTGACAGGCGTGCGTAAGCGTTGTCGAGACGTAGTTTAAGCCGAAATTCAGCGCGGGAAGTGAACATTCGGTAAGGTTCATCTGTACCTCGAGTAATCAAATCATCTATAAGCACACCGATATAAGCTTCATCCCTGCCTAATGTGAAAATTCTGTCTTCGCCTTTAGAGCGCAAAGAAGCGTTTGTTCCGGCGATCAATCCAAGAGCCGCGGCTTCTTCATATCCGGATGTTCCGTTTATCTGACCTGCCAGGAAAAGCCCGGGAACTTGCTTTGTTTCCAGGGTGGCTTTTAACTGGTGAGGGGGAAAGAAATCATATTCGATAGCATAACCGACGTGAGTCATCTCAACCTTATCAAGCCCGGGAATCCTTTGCAGCATAGCGATTTGCGTGTCTACGGATAGGCTTGTGGCTAAACCGTTAGGATATATTTCGTTAGTATCCAGTCCTTCAGGTTCGAGGAAAATTGTATGTCGTGTATGATGAGAGAAGCGGACGATTTTATCTTCTATTGAGGGACAATACCGAGGACCAACACCCTTTATGCGACCGCAATACAAAGGTGAGCGGTCAAGTCCTTTGCGGATTTCATTGTGAACTTCTTCATTGGTGTGCGTTATCCAGCAAGGACGGTGTGGGAGTGATTGTGACTTTGTGAGTGAAGAGAAGAAAATAGGATCTTTATCACCATCCTGGCGAATTGATTGGCTAAAGTCTATTGAATCACCGTTGAGACGTGGAGGTGTGCCGGTTTTAAGACGACCGGCTTCAATTCCCAGTTCAGTAACGGAAGCGGTAAGTCCTGTTACAGACGGTTCGCCAATTCGACCGCCGGGTTGCTGTTTATCACCACAGTGAATTATTCCGTTAAGAAATGTACCGCACGTAAGTACTATGGATTTTGCTGAAATTGAAATGCCGTTTTCCAGTTCAGCGCCAACACAGATTCCGCTTCTAATGATTAAACCGGTTACTAAACCCTCAATAATATAAAGTTTAGAATGGTTAGAAAGTTCATTCAACATCTCAACCGAGTAGAGTTTCCGGTCGCATTGAGCGCGTGGTGACCAAACAGCGAAACCCTTGGAACGATTGAGAACTCGGAATTGAATTGCAGTTCGATCGGCAATAATGGATATTACGCCGCCGAGTGCGTCAATTTCTCTGACCAGGTGTCCTTTAGCGATTCCGCCGATAGCTGGATTGCATGACATTCTCCCAAGTGCGGTTTCGTCGGGAGTAACCAGGATGGTTTTCGAGCCCATACGAGCTGATGCAGCCGCTGCTTCACAGCCAGCATGACCTCCACCAACGATCAGGACATCGCAGTCGCGGTTGTTTAGAATGATTCCCTGCGGATTCAAAGTTGTGATGTTAAATAGTATTTGGTAAATGGCTTTAGTACCATGCGAACCTATAACCCAAAGCTTATAGCCTAAAGCCCATTAAAACACATCCGCGAACCAACCCGAAGTATTACGCAGTCTAAGTGAGAGAAGAACCAACATACCCTTCATAAATTTTATAGCAAGGGCTGGGTTGTTGTCAATAAGTTCATTTAATCCTTCTTGTGTAAGGACGAATACTTTAGTTGGTTTAACTGAGACTACTGTGGCAGATCTTGGCATACCGTCAACGAGTGACATCTCGCCTATAAAACCACCACGTTCGAAACGGGCAATAACAATCCTTCCTGTGCCGTGTGAGCGGGATTTCTGTACCTCAACCGAACCGCTGGCGATAATATACATTTGTCCGCCAGGATCACCTTCGCGAAAAAGCTCCTTTCCTGAATCATAACTCTGCTGAACCATTCTAACGGCAATCTCAGAGCGATCAGCTTTGCAGAGACTTTTAAAGACAGCAGCTTCACTCAACAATTCGGTCAATTCGCGATTTAATTGCAATTCCAAATTAATCTCCAATTTATGATTTGTATTAATATATTATAAGCTGTGAAATGAAATGTTCCACGTGGAACATTCTAACGATTATTTCCCAATACAGAATTCAGAGAAAATATTGTCCAGTAATGATTCAAGGCATCTTTTGCCGGTAAGTTCATCAATTGCTGACATTGCTTCACGCAGTCCCTCAGCAACGATTTCCTCACTATAATCGTTAATGACTCCTTCTTTGACTCGCATTAATGCTGATTCTGCATTCGTTACAGTTTTGAAATGCCGTTCTCTGCTAATCGTTGATTCGCTCGTGTGATTCTGCTCAACGGTCATTCGGTACATTTCTGATTGTATTTCCTTGATTCCTATACCTTCTTTAATGGAAGCAGGTATATAGCCATCAGGCAACTCGTCATAACCAAGATCAATCTTATTCATAACGTTTATCACTTCACCTTTGATTCTCAAGTCTGGTTTGGAATGACAGTAAAGCTCAACAGAATCGACATATATCGCAAGTTCTGCATTATCTGCAGCTTCAACAGCTCTTTTCACACCTTCATCTTCAACTTCATCATCGGTTGTTCTAATTCCAGCAGTATCAAAGACTTCAAACCTCACGCCATCTATTATGCAATCTCCTTGTAATACATCACGTGTGGTTCCGGGTTCTTTGTGAACAATGGCTTTTGCGGAACCAATTAGTAAATTGAACAAGCTGCTCTTGCCTACGTTTGGATGACCTATTATCACCGCACTAACGCCTTCCCTAAGTCGACGTGATCGTTGATAGCCATTCAACATTGATTTTATATCACTTAGAACATCATCCAACGTAATTATCTTCTTATCCTTCGAAAGAAGTATAATATCATCTTCAACAAAGTCTAGTTCCAGTTCACATTGAGTCAACAGGTTTAAAATATTTTTACTGATCCTTTCTGTCGTCTGTCCAATTCCACCACTTAACTGCTTCAGCGCTTGATCAGCGGCTTCGCGACTTGTTGAAGCAACAAGATCTGCAACAGCTTCTGCCTGTGTCAGGTCAATTCTGCCATTCAGATATGCTCGGAGTGTGAATTCACCTGGCTTTGCTGGTCGTGCACCTTGTTGATAAATTGCATCAAGTGCATTAGAAACGATGATTGGACTGCCGTGAGTAGATATTTCAATAACGTCTTCACCTGTATATGAGTATGGTGCTTTATATCTTGAAATAACAACTTCATCAATGAGTTCTTCCTTGTTGCTTGACTGATTTATAAGTTCACCGTAGCGATGCTCACTCGGAGGGGGAATTTGTCTGTCAAAGAGCTTTTTTATAATATTTACAGCATCATTTCCTGAAAGGCGTATCACAGCCATCCCGCCTTTTCCAGGAGGGGTGGCTTCAGCGGCGATTGTGTCATCAGTGTTATAATATATAGATCTATTCATTGAGTTTAGAGTTCACGCTTCAGCGTGTTTTCTGTAAGTTAAAACAGCCTGAAGGCTGGACTCTGAACTTCCTGCTCCATACTCTTCGTGGTAAATAAAACCCTCATTTTGATTTAGTCGCAAGTTTAGGTGGTGGCGTTATCTTTTGCTGAACAATTGTTAGTACGTTAAACAATGTATAATAAAGAGTTAAGCCCGACGGGAACTGATTAAATATCAACGTCATAAATATCGGCATAAAATAAAGCATCATCTTCTGATTCGGATCGGTTATTGTGCTCTTGGATTGGAAGAAGGTTGATATTCCCATCAATATCGGCAGCAATGCTACGTGTGATCCATAAAGAGGCAGCAAAAATGGCAGATGAAAGAGAATATCCGGTTGAGACAAATCAGTTATCCAGAAAATAAACGGCGCATTGCGGAACTCGATAGTTGATCTGAACACGATGAATAATCCGTAAAGCAGCGGCATCTGTATTAACATCGGCAGGCAGCCCCCCATCGGGTTTACTTTTTCAGTTTTATACAGCTTCATCATTTCTTTGTTCACACGCTGCTGGTCGTCTTTATACTTTTCTCGGAGTGCCTTTATCTTGGGCTGCAATCCTTGCATTGCCGACATAGACTGGTAACTTTTACGTGTAAGAGGATAGACCAATATCTTGATAAGGATTGAAAATATTATTATGCATAAGCCATAGTTGGGAATAATGTGACTGAGTTTCTTTAACGACCATAGTATCATCTTGGAGAACGGCGCTATAACCGCCCATCCCCAATTCATTATGTGTTTGAGACTGGGGTCTACTTTAATCAGAATGTCATCGTCTATCGGTCCGATGTAAACCTTAATCGGCGTAACGGGGTTACCGTTTTTCAAAGGAATCTTCAAGCCTACACCTAAACGGTTAGGATGCTTTTTACCTGTATGGGTGGAGTCGAACAGGCTTTCCATCCAGGCGCCCTCATCGCTGATGGTTTCAGGTATCAACGCCGCCATAAAATACTTGGTTCTCAGCGCACACCATCGTACTTCTCCGCTAAGTGGTCCAATTATTTCGGTTTTCTTTCCATTGATCTTTTGATCTTCTAATTCATCTCCCTTAAAATAGATATATGCCTTTGAGTAATACAGTTCCTGCGATGTGTCTCTATCGGTATAGTTTAAGCCTCCCTTCCAATAGACTTCCGCGTAATCCCTGACCCAGGTTGTTTCGAGTCCGGAGCTTTCGACATCGTAATCGAAATCGTAACCGTCCCCTTTAAATTGGTAGATCACCGTCAGACTTCTATCGCTGCCGAGCGAAGCGGTAAACCTGATCGTTTGTTTCTGACCGGATGTAAGCTTCAAAAACTGATCGCCTTCATAGTCTCTGTCATCTAATTGGAAAGACAGACTATTCGTTTCAACGGGACCTTCATAAGTCCAGAATCGGAAGCCCGGTCTTGGAAGATTAGAAGCAGGCAATAATTCAAGATCATGCTTAAGGTATCGTCCATTAGGTTTCAACTGAAACGACACAATTCTGGCACCTCTGGTTGATAGTTTAACTTTGAGTTGCTCAGTTTCAATTGTAATGAATTGTTCGGGCAGAGTTTCAATTCCAGCGATTTCTTGAAATGTTAGCTTTTCTTCCGCTGCAATGGATGAATCTTCCGGCGCTGCTTTTAAGTGAAGTTGTTCAGATGGAGCTTGCTGAAATTGCTCCTTTTGATATTCTTCAGATTTGACTAAGGTTGAATCAACTTCGGACTCAGGTGGCAGCGGATATAGCCATTTGATATAATCATCATAGAATATGAAGATTATTCCGATGATGACGAGAGCGATTATAGTGTTTCTATTCATTTATATACTTGTTATTATGGTATTTACGGAACAGGATCAATTCCACCTTTCGTCCAGGGACCACATCGTAGTATTCTCCAAATGGACAAAAGTGTACCGTGCATTAATCCGTGTCGCTGCAAAGATTCAACAGAATAATGCGAGCACGTCGGGTAAAAGCGGCATCTTGCGCCGAGCAACGGGCTGATGAACCGTTGATAGCCGTTAATCAGTTTTATTATGATTTTGGTAATCATTTGTTCTTTTGAGAAATAGTAGAAGCGACACTCTTGTCGCTTGCGAAATGTCTTTGAAATATGAAAGTTCAAGCGACAAGAGTGTCGCTTCTACTATTTCTCATATTATTTGGAAATAAATCCTTCCGCCAGTTTAAACATCTCCGCTCTTATTGCCGCTTCGTCGTCGCAATTCTTAAGCAAGTAAAGAATTGCGCCAGAAGAAGGGAATCGTTCCCGGTTCAGACGGTACGTTTCGCGCATTATGCGTTTAATACGGTTACGGCGATATGCTTTTCCTGCACTGCGCGGAGTGGTTATGCCAAACCTGGGTACTTGACCGTCAGGTAAAAAAAAACCTTTAAGTAACGCCCGTTGCGTCTCATTCCCCGATTGTAAATTTCGGCGAATATCTTCCGTCCTTTCAGGCGGTTGCGAAAGAGGAATCGTTTAGTGTCGCTGCATTTCATCGCAAACTGTCAAGCGTCGTCTTCCTCTGGCTCGACGGCGAGCTAATACTTTCCTGCCGTTCTTGGAACTCATCCGAGAACGGAAGCCGTGTTTGTTATGTCTTTTACGATTTGATGGTTGATAAGTTCGTTTCATTTTATTTCTATGTGTTTATGTTATTTTTTAAAGGTTAATTAGACGGACAGAAATGTCTGCCATCCCTGATATTAACTAACAAAGTGTGAGATTACATCCAGCGAACTGAATGCGGATATTTTAACTAATTTTACTCTCCGATCCAAACCGGATTCCTGGTTTGCCGGTTTGTTTATTTCTGATAGAGCCGCTGATGCATCTTCATCTCTTATCACGATAAACAGCGGAATCTCCAGATTTGGAGCTACTGTAAGCAGATTGCGAAAACGGTCGTTAATTGCTTTATTCAGCGTTGACAAGGTTGTCACAACCTCGATTGCTGCTTGAATGTTGTTGTGTTTCAGTATTAGCAGATCTATTTCCTGGATCACCTTAAACGTATCAATCGACAAGCCAAGTTCAAAACCTGTTAGTTTTAATGAAAGATCGGACAGAATCGGGGATTTTCGCTGTTCTGTCTTACCGATATGAACGTCATATCCTAATGTTATTGCCTGAGTTGAGAGGACTCTAATTATGCCGTTATGATCTAATGCAATTGGAACATCGAATCCGAATTCATTTTGCTTCACTCTAATCCGTGTTTCTTCATAAGGTGAAGTCGTACCGGTCAACCAAATGTAATAATCGCGCTTTTGACCTTTAACCTTCACTTTCTTACAGTATTTCTTCAGAACACTATCAAATTTAGCAATCTGCGGCATTTGAGCATTTACGAGGTTTGTGTAAACCACTGTTAATAATTCGTCCAGACTAGCCCTTTTATGTTCTTGTAGGTAACTGTAGATTAGTTCCTGAATTAATTGAATAGTGGGTATCATGTCAATTGGTCGTACAGTGCCGTTCTCAAGCATATCCTTCATAAACCATTTCTTTTCAGACTTCACATAACTGAACGATTCATTAGCCAGTAGCAGTTTTAGATTGAAATTAGCAACTCTGGCAAGGATGCCGGTTTCAGAAAGATATGGCATAAGACCGGTCCATAACGTTGCTTCATCTACGCCTCCCTGGTAGCGTATGATGTCTTCGGCTTTTTTTTGAAGTTTCGCTTCTTCATCCAGAGTTAGTTCATATGTGACTGCTTCCAGTTCGTGTGGTTGATCAGTTGGCTTGAATGAAAGGATGAAGTCCCCTAATAGTGAACCAGCCATTCGAGAATGAATCGTTTGAGTGTAATTTTTAATAGCTGGTTGATATATCATACCACGGTTTGGTGATTCTTTAAATGATGGCATTCTGAATCCGGCTCTTTGAGCTGCTCTATGAAGCGACATCCAGACGCGGATGTTTGTATGATGAAAAGTCATTACCATCCAACCATCGGATTTTAATACACGTCGGCACTCCTTGAATATTTTATAAAGCATCTTTTCATAATGCTCATGATCCTTGGCGCCCTCAAATCCTTGATGTCTTGTCTGGATAGCCTCATTCGTCTTATCGGTAATGCCACCCCACTTAACCAGACATTTAAGCCAAACGAGATAAAAATCAGAAAGCTCTAAATACTGCACGTTGCCGCCAAAGGGAGGGTCAGTAATTATTGTATCGATGCTCTCATCAGGTAAAAGCATTCTATCGCTGGATTGTGTTTTTAACAAGCAAGTAGATTTTTTTTGAATATCTCCCCATGGAAATCTTTCACCTGTAGAATAATAGTAATTACCAATAGCATTTTCCCTATCTTTTTTCCCTTTTATATGGCTTTGAACCCTTTTTTTTAAAGGCATTAATATTGACACCTCAAGATATGAGAACGGAAGCCAATAGTTATGTCCAGGCCACTCTAAAGGTTTAGTACCCCTCCATACTTCGCTCCGGAAAACCATTTTATTAGTAAAACGTAGTGAAGAGGTGAAAATACTTAATATTGCATTGTAAACGCTATTTACATCATTGTATTTTTCTATCCAAGATCGTGTGTATCCGATTATAATCCTTTGTCTTGGTGTAAAGAAATCCTTAAAGTCTCGCAATCCCTTGCCGAAAATATTGTCATCTCTGGCTCTATCCATATCTGGAAATGGATCATCCGGTACAAATAACTTTTCCTTCTTAATAATATTTGCTTCATCCCGTCCTATCTGCTCGGCAAGCTCCAGATCGGACGGCAGTGGTTCGCGTATATCAGTTGTATCGCAGTGCTCACAATTGACCTTAACGGCAACCATCTTATCAGGGAGGCGTTCGAGTCCGGTTGGTTTGAATTGTGCCTTACAACGTGTGTTAGTGCAAACATAAGTAGCTTGAAACGATTTTTTTAGTTTTTCGGCTTCCGCTAACACCACTGGTTTCCCACACCCAGGACAAACCACCACATTCGACCATTCATACCATTCCGCCTGCGCCATCTTCCCGCATTTACTGCACTCCGCAGCAAACAACGGTTCAACCGACTTCTTCACCCACTCAAACCACTTCTCAAAGTCTTCTTCAAGTTCATCAATGTCGACAGGTTCAACTTCAACTTGTGTAATCCAGGTAGCTAACGGATTGATGTCTATTCCAACCACCCGGCGGCGCAATTTCAATGATTCGACAACGGTGACGCCTCCCCCACAGAAAGGATCGAGCACCAGATCACCCGGGTTAGTATAATGCTCGATGAGCTTGGAGAATACATTGTGCGGTCTTCGAGCCCAATACCTATGCATCCCATATATAGCAGAGTGTCCCTTTGCCAGTACTGGAGCATTCAGTGGAGTAACCGGTTTTGGTTTCAGCCCTTCCTTCTGGACCTGTTCTTCAATCATTTCCTCGATGGTGAGGGTACTGTTAATGTCGTTTCTAACCATTGCTAATCCAATTAACAGCCTTCTGAATCCGCCTGATGACGGCATCTTTCCCCAAAGCTTCCAGCATCTCAAAAAGCCCCGCACCGCCGGTGACGCCTGAACAGGCGAGTCGTAATGGGTGAATTAGTTTCCCAGCAGAGACTTCCCATTCTTCAGATCTGTTTCTGATTATTCCTTCGATTGAATCTAACTCGAATGACTCAACATTTGCAAAATCATTCTTTAACATTTCCAGATGTTCCGTCACGCCAGGCTTCCTGAAATGCTTTTTGACACCCTTATTGTTATAACTATCCGGATCGCGAAACATATAACGATAGTCATCGAACAAATCCTTCAGGAAATGAACCCTGTTTTTCAGTAGCATCCAGGCGGCTTCGATCTGCTTGCTGTCCGGCATTGTAATAAGCATTCCGGATTCAGTTGCCTGCCGGGCAAAGGTATTTAATTCTTCCGTAACATCGCGGTATTCAGAATTTCCGAGGTACTGCCCATTCAACCAGCGCACTTTGGTTTCATCGAAGACGGCGCTTTTGGATTGAATTCCGGGAATATCGAACAGTTCTATCAACTCCTCGTGATTGATAATGTTCCGGTCGTCACCCGGTGACCAGCCTAACAACCCCAGGTAATTAATCATCGTTTTCAACAGATACCCGGCGTTGTGATACTCGGTGATAGATGTAGCGCCGTGCCTCTTGGACAATCGCTTCTTATCCGGACCCATGATAAGCGGTACGTGAGCGAATTCAGGCGGTGTCTGTCCAAGCGCTCGATAGATAAGGATTTGCTTGGGCGTGTTTGATATATGATCGTCACCGCGAATGATGTTTGTTATTCCCATATCAATGTCATCGACGACCACCGCTAACATATAAGTCGGTGTGCCGTCCCGCCTGAGCAGGATAAAATCGTCAATTTCCCTGTTGGAGACGGTGATATTCCCATGAACGCCGTCGTTGAAAGAAATTTCGCCTTCTGGTATTTTCAGACGCAGAGCATACTTTTCTCCATCGGACAGCTTTTTTTCTATCTCATCGTTACTTAAATTAAGACAATGCCGGTCGTACATATAGAGCTTTTCGCCGTCGGGCTTTTCATCTCTCAACGCGCTAAGCCTTTCAGGACTACAGAAACAACGATAAGCGCAGCCAGAGTCCAGCAGTTTGTTCGCTGCTTCGATATGCCGGTCAATCCTTGTGCTCTGATAAATGGGTTCTTCGTCTGGTTCAAGCTCCAGCCAGGAAAGCCCGTCGAGGATCACCTGAACTGCTTGCGACGTGGAACGCTTCTTGTCTGTATCCTCTATACGCAGCAGGAACTTACCGCCGGTATGTCGAGCGTACAGGTAGTTAAACAACGCTGTTCTGACGCCACCGACATGCAGGTCGCCAGTTGGACTCGGAGCAAATCGGACGCGAACTTCGGTGTTTGAATTGCTGATGTTTTTATCCCGTTTAATCATAACTCATAAATATATCACTTAAGAATTGTGAAGTCAAGGTTATACGGGAAGTTATAAAAATTGTTTAGTTTTGTTTCATTGGAATAGATATTTAAGTACATTGAAACTGTCGTGGTTGACTCAATCCTGACTATAATATCACAACTTTGATAACATTTTCAATATTAATCATGCCTGAATGCCCATTAATACAGATAGGACATATCGTAAGTCCTTACAACGAACAGTCCGGAACACCGATACAAGCTTCATTCGGTGAACCGTTAGACGCAGAAGTCCATATCTATCCCGATTTCAGAGAGGGATTAACCGACTTGGATCGTTTCAGCCGCATCTGGTTGATCAGTTGGCTGGACAAGAGTACTTCCTTCAATCTGAAAGTTATCCCATACCGGGACACCGTTGAACGAGGCTTATTCTCAACGCGGGCTCCCAGAAGACCGAATCCAGTTGGGATTTCGTCTACACAGTTGATTTCAGTAGATATAGAAACCGGTATCCTTAAGATCAAAGGCATTGACCTGCTTAACGGTACACCAATCCTGGACATCAAACCTTACGCCCCGCGCTTCGACAGCCATTCGGAAGAGACGGCAGGATGGCTTGATAAAGGATCAGACGCACAGACGGCGGATGATAGATTCAGCAATAAAGAGACCTGATCCTGTTTTGCGGCGGGTGGCACGGGCTACTTGTTGCCCGTGTCTCTTTACCTTACTATATAGAAATCCAATAATGAAACACGGGCAACAAGTAGCCTGTGTCTCTTTACCTTACTATGTAGAAATCCAATAATGAAACACGGGCAACAAGTAGCCCGTGTCTCTTTACCTTACTATATAGAAATCCAGTAATGAAACACGGGCAACAAGTAGCCCGTGCCACCCGCCGCCCTCTGCGGTAAAAAATCTTTGGAATACCAATAAATGCCTAACACTACTAACAATTACCTAATCCCATTAGCACCCGCGGAATTCAAGATAACCATAAAAGGTTCAAAATTCCTCGGACATTGCGAACCGGTTTCGGACGAGGCTGCCGCAATGGAATTCATCAAGCAGCGAAGCCGCCAATTTCACAGCGCAACCCACAACTGCTGGGCATACCGCGTAGGTGATTCATCTCAACCGACAGAGCGCTCATCCGACGAGGGTGAACCATCCGGCACGGCTGGCAGACCGATATTGGAGCAGCTTGCAAAATTGAATCTAATTGGAGCGGCGCTAATTGTCAGCCGCTGGTTCGGAGGCACAAAGCTTGGACGCGGCGGGTTAATCAGAGCTTACGGTGGGTGCGCTGCAGAAACGCTTGAATTGTTGAAGACAGAAATTAGACAACCGATGACCGCTATCACCGTTGAGTGTGGTTACGATTTGGTAGGTTTTATCGAACGGACGACTTTGAAATGTAAGGGATATGTAGAAGACAGAGAATTTGCTGAATTTGTAAGACTTACGGTAAAATTGCCTGCTGAAACAGGTGAATTGTTTCAGAGGATTTTATCTGATGATGGGGGTGGGAAGGTGAGCGTAGTTAATGTTAAACCGGATTGCTTTTAATCACAATTCTGACTATCTTAAGGAAGTGTTCAGAGTTTCGAGTTAAGAGTTCAACCTTCAGGTTGTCTTTGTTTAGAGTCCAGCCTTCAGGCTGTTTTCCCCTCCTAAATTGATGAAGTGAATTATAACTCAAAACAGCCTGAAGGCTGGACTCTAAACTTAAAACCAAATCTAAACATAAAGGATAAATTATGAGACTACGGATAATAATATTCCTGATTTTTGCATCAGGAATATTCTGGACGTTATCATCCGCCGAGCAACCGGATTGGGTGTCTGAATACCTTGAAAAAGGAGCTGTCGATATTGATCCTCACCAGTTCTATTTTAGTGTGGGTCTGTCTGAAGAGTCACAAGACGACGCCGATAACTCTGCGAAACTGCGTTTCCAGAGTCAGATCGAGGTGAAAGTTAAAGCCGTATGTGAGCGTGAAATAGCTGATTCAAAAGGCAGGATAACCAAGGATAAATTCAAGAAGAAATCCAAGGTTGTCGTTGACGGCGTTATGCGCGGGATTCCTGTTTCAAAACGTTATGAGGATGAAGAAAGTGGAAGATACTTCAGCCTTATCAAGATGAAGAAAAAGGACTTCGATCGGATCAGCCTTGAGGAAACCAAGCGAATGATAGAGCGAGAATATGCTATTATGCGCGAAAAACACGCCGGCGATGAGAAAACCGAGGCTGAGAAAATCAGACACAAGGAGGTCAAATCAGAACATAAAGAAAAGAAGCGTCAACAGCACGAAAAAGACAGGGTAAGTTTTCAGACGTGGTTGCGTAGAATTGCCGGAATCGAATCAAATTTCCTCTCTGAGATTCCTCCAAACAGTGTGATAACCTTTCATAACGGAGTGATTCATCCCGAATTCTATGAATTTACCCTAAAGGCGGGAATATCACCGGTTAGATTTGATGCTTTTCACTGTTCTGTTACTCCATTCAAATTACCTTTAGCATTGTTTATGCAGACAGAGATGGATGACGACAAGATACAGAGGCAGGACGGATCGATTCGCGTGCAATTGCTGCCAGATAAGGGCAAGGTATTCAAAACCAGTATAGCATTCGGTTTCGTCGAGTATTCAAGTGGTCTGGCGGATATCCCCGCTACAAAGATGCAGTTGACCTGGTCGCCTTTACTAACTGGCAACGTGACGCTGCCAATGTATCACACCTTCGCATCAGTCTATGGAGACGCTCGCAAATTTTCTGTCGGTTTCGATCACTATTTATGGTATGATAACTTCATAGGAGCCGTCAGTTTGATGTTACAGATGGATCTTATTTATGATAAAGATTGGCGCAATAAATATGGTGATGAGTTTCTGATTCAGGGAGGTTTTCGTTTCAAACCCAGTAAATATATGACCGCTTCGATTACTTATGAAGAACACGACACCTTTATGTTTGGGACAACGATAGTGTTGGGGAAAACGCCGGGTTAAATCAAAGTTCAGAGTCCAGCCTTCAGGCTGTTTTAAAGTTTAGAGTTCAACCTTTAGGTTGTTTTCCTTCCGAAGCAAGCTTCACTACTCCGGAGTGCTCAAGCTTGCTTGAGCATTGTTGGTGTGAACTTTAAGCTCGCAATGACAGATTTGCATAAAAAATATGAACCCCGGGCGGGACTCGAACCCGCAACCTCAGCATACGAAGGCAGCGCTCTATCCAATTGAGCTACCGGGGCACAATCACACAAAAAGAAAGGCGCACGCGTATAGGTGGTTACCTATGCACACGTCGCGCCTTTCTCGACTGAGGTTTCTCAACTTAATTGGAAACACTGCCTTCGTAAAAGCAAATATACAAATATAATATCAGGATGTCAAGACATTTTCTGTATTTTTTTACAGGAATTTGAAGATTGAACCCCGGGCGGGACTCGAACCCGCAACCTTCAGTTTACGAGAACGATGAAGCAGAAATAGGGGGACAGTATACCTGTTTTTATATGTATTCATAGAATGACAGACGGTCTATAGAAAAACAGGTATACTGTCCCCCTATTTCACAAGGATACAAAAAGAAAGGCGGACGTCGCATTCGGTGGATGCCTATGCACACGTCGCGCCTTTCTCAACTGAAGGTTTCTCAACTCAATTGACAAACCGTTCTCGCAAAAGCCAATGTACAAATATTCTATCAGGATGTCAAGATATTTTCTGTTTATATTATCTTCAAACAACGCGCTAAAGCGCACACTCAGTACTTGTTGTATCTGCTTAATCTGTTAAAAGGATTCTTATGCAAAAATCATTACTACTACCTCTATTCATAATCATCCTGTCCGTTCAACCCATTTTCGCGCTTGAATTCGATATAATCGATTTCAAGCCCGACCCGCTCGACTTTCACGGGCGTTCATATTCGGTTAAGGATATGAACGCCGACCTGTGTGCGCTGCTTAGGGTTGAAAGCGATCTGACCGGCGAACTTTACATAACCGACGTACCCATCGAGAAGCGCGAGAAGAAGAAGGATGCGGTAGGCATCTGGTACTTCTATATGAGCTTCCGCGAACGTCACGTAACCTTCACATCGAAAGGCTACAGTCCCCTCACCTGGAAAATTCCGGAAAGAATGGAGAGGGGGAAAGTGTATATTGTGCGGATTAGAACCAAAGGGGAAAAACAACCGGAAGGTCTTGGAAATTTACGCATTGAGACCGAACCGCCGGGATGTACAATTTTCCTGAATGAAGTTAAACTGGCAGATACTACTCCAGTAACATTGGAAAACCAACCGGCAGGCGTTCACCGGATTCGAATTGAAAAGGATGATGATTATCTACCGGTCGATACATTGCTGACAATCAGGGACAAAGAAACAACAAACTTCAAACATCGACTTATTCTCTCCTATGGAATTTTGAGTATCACATCCCAGCCGTCAAATGCAAATGCAACCCTATTAGATGATAATATTGATTTAGGATTAACCCCGATAAATGATATTAGAATCAACCCGGGCGCTCTAAAGATACGAATAGAAAAAGACGGATACGACCCATTCGAAAAGATAATAGAACTCGATTACGGAGAACGTCGGTCGGTTGAAGCCAAACTCATCCGTCAAGTTGGCAGCCTCGATGTCAGCACAATACCTGAAGGAGCAAAGATATATCTTGACGGTAAATATTACGGAACAACTCCATCGGAAGTGAAAGGCGTCCCAACCGGCGCTTATGAGATCAAGCTTGACAAAGCAGGCTATGACCTCCAGCTTGATCGTATCGAAATCAAGCGCAACGAGGTGACAGAACATACCCGAACCTTGAGTAAGGCAGGCATGAGAGAATGGAGAAAGAGACGTTTGAAGGCAATGCTAATGTCTTCAGTTGTGCCGGGCGGGGGAC
>JAVCDD010000364.1 GCA_030765125.1 Candidatus Hatepunaea meridiana | reverse complement strand
TTCTACTCTGACTGTTCCTTTTGAATTGCCGTTTACAGGTGAAATCATTTTCACGATCTACGATGTTATGGGACGTCAACTTTACAAAAGGATTCAGAATTATAACAGGGGGAAGAACTGTTTTATACTAAAAACAACAAATGCAAGGGAGCAATTATCAAGTGGTCGGTATTTCCTTGAATATATGTATAATAGCAGGAAATTCACACAGAAGGTGGTTTTATTAAGATAAGATTATACCGAATACAATTAATATATTGCAGCACGAGAATAAACTTTAAAAAAAGCCGGATAACTGATGTTACCCGGCTTTTTAAGGTTTATTTTGTCTACTTCATCATTACCATTTTCTTTACAACACAATGTTTGTTTGTTTCAACTATGTAAAAATAAATCCCGGAAGTGAATTTGCTCATATCTATTCTGGTTTGGTAAAATCCCGCTTTCATTGGGCTATTCAGAACTTCTATAACTTTCCGTCCAAGAAGGTCATATAAGATGATTTTGACATAAGTATCTACATCAAGATCAATTTTTAAACTTGTATACGAATTGAACGGGTTAGGATAATTTTGATATACTCTGAATGTACTTGGGTAATGAATTTCTTCCGAAGGAACTCTTGGTTTCGCTGAACTACGAAGCAAACCTAAAAGGTAATGAACCTTCTTCTGTTGTTTTGGATATGATTCCGGAATGAGAGAACTAATATTACCAAACTGCCTGAATAATAGATTTGTGCTTCCGTCTCGCTGGTTCCGTTGTGGATTCACAAGTGAACGAAGATATACATTACCGGCATCTATAACAGCACATATACTGTCTTCTAAGGATGTTCCCTGATCAACAATGATAGATTCATAATATTCGATTGCTTGTTCATATTCAGATAATTCAATCTGCATTTGAGCCTTAACATGCAAAGCTTTTCTACTTATTCGTTCGAAGACTGTCGTATCGGCAAGTTCCTCAACAAACGAAACAAAAGCATCAAGGTCATCCCCGTTTCTTACAAAACAGTCGAAGAGAAGCGAAAGCCCCCCCACACGATTTGTCAGTATTGTGTCGTGGATTACTAAGTCAAGTAAAAGCTCAATTGCATCAGCGTATTCGCCTCTGGAAATATATATATGGCTTTGCATGAAAGGATTGTCATCGTTAGATTGAGTGAGATATCCCTCGAATGGAACTTGCTCCTCCGTATCATATGGATCAACCATAAAATCATTCACACTGTAATAACTAAATAAGTCTGCCATGATTGGTTGATCAGTGCCCCAGTAGTTGTATTTAAGGAATACAGGACCGACAACAGGCACCGAAGAAGAAATAGCATAGCCATTATCATCAGCTTTCCAAAGATTGTTATGACCACTATCTATGTATGGATACATTGATCCTTTAATTCTGATCTGCGCGGGTTCTTCATTTTTAGAGCCGTTATACTTTAACCAGTTATTTCCACCTGTACCTAGGTAGGTTAGGTCAGGATAACTGTCATTGACCATCCAGATTGCTTCCTGGAAACAATTCTCGATCTTATTTGCGTACATTAAAGGATCGGAATCATACAACAATATACCACTTGGAAATTGATCGATGGTACTGTGAGTTATTTCCCCATTACAGTATTGAAGCTCAATAGCATAGAATTCGTCATCCGGCTCGAAGGCATCTGGATTATCAAAATAACAATCATCTATAACAATATCTCCATACTGTGCTACAATTGGTTGCATCGGACCATTGAATTTACACTCTCTGACTGAACTTGGCGCGAAATACATGAGATAGACTCCAAGGTCAGAATACTCGCTTTTACTCCTCATAAATGTAAATAAATTTTTATTTTCAAAATAGCAATTATCAATGTTTATTGATACATATTGGCTGTTATCGCTGGTAATGGCAGTATCGCAATCAATAAATTGACAATGACTGATGTTATTGGAAAGATCAAGATCAATATCAATTCCAACTCTAGAACCTCTGAAAACACAATATTCAATCTGTGAATTTACGGATGATCCGTTGTTTAAAATAATACCAACTCCTCGTGTCGTGTAGTCATCTTTGTTATGTGAAGATACTGCATTACTAAAAGAAATGACATTGTACTCAGTACCTGAAGCAATTAACTCTCCATTAACGATAAGTTTGTGATCGTTTCCCCTGATTTGTGTTCCTGGTTGTATAGTTAATAAACCACCATTTTCAATTATTACATCGTTTTCAAGCAAAATCTCACCATACCAGATTTCCGATGAATTTATAAAATATTGATCCTCTTCTATTGGGGTTGGAGAATTAAGCGTGTACTCCAGGTCTTCACATTTTTGTAAGTGCGATGAAACTGTTTGAGGTTTCAGTGTAGAAATAGACCCCAATTGACTTGTTCTATCCAAACGTGTAAGCATATCTTCATCAACGGGATTGTCAAGTTCTCCCAATTCAATCTGTCTGGCAATGGTTATATAAACCCATCCTGCATTTATAACCGCATAAATGCTGTCTGAAAGTGTTGAGTTTTCATCGTTTATTACGTTCTCATAGTAAGAAACAGCATCGCCATAATCACCCTCACTTTCATCTATTTTTGCTACTAATGCCTTAGCTACAAAGTTTGTATGTTCATCTGGATGATTTTGTCCAATCGAAACACAAGTTTCTCTCAGCCTACGTACGTTCAAACGACCGAGTTCACAGCACCAGAACATACGATACAAGCAAGCCATTTTAATATTATAACGACTAACGCCGTCACAAGTCTCCTGAAGATCGTCAAATACATCATATGCATCGAAATAGTTACCCGCTAACATATCGTCAATAGCATCTTTAAAACTAATGTATAACTGGTCAGGATTGTTATCCGCGGGCCAGTTTTCTCTGACGGGTGTCTGATCATCTAACCATCCGTTATTCGGGGGTGGATAGGTCTGGTTAAGATGAGGTTCTATAGTAAATAGATCATGATGCGTTTCATATACTCGGGCTGCAGTAAGACCACCAATCCAGGTATGAATCATCCCAGGGTAAAGCATAATTGGATTATCATCTTCATCTCTTTCTGCCACCTCAAAATTTGGATTCAAATCATTGTGATTGTCAGGATTGTCGTCCCAATTACCTATCCAGTAATTATTACGGTAGTCATCTTGGTCCAATACGCCTGGACGCCTATAAGCTGTTGGAACCCAAGAGAGTATAGATACTCTTCTATTCCAATTGTTTGGATATATCTCTCGTGGATGCCAATCCCTATAACTGTCAAATCCTCCTATAGTATTGCACCCATTGTAGAGTAGCGGTCTTTCAGCGCTGTTAGTTTTAATAGAAATTACATTGGATTGTTGATCATCACCTGCTAAGTAATTACAAGCATGATTGGAAATATCTGGAGATGAAAATGATGAGTAAAGTAGTGTGCTTGGTCTATTATTATTATTATTGTCGACCCAATTGCCTACTATTCTTGGACATGATAAATTTATTAAATAGATACCCAAATCAAATCCTTCAATCCGATTGTGATAAAAATAACCACTAGAGTTAAAATAAGTGATTCCGCGCACATGCTGCCTGCTATAATCACCATCACCTTTATATATCAATCTGTTTCCTGATATGACAGGAGCTGAATTACATACAATAATTGGTTTAACATATCCTGTAAATGTACAACTCGATAATATCGTACCATCCCAGGTGTTCTCAAAATAAACTCCGCAATAACTGTCATCACCACCTTCAAATACACAATCCTCGATTTGAACATCAACATTATCAGACAATCCTCCGGGAAATGCTCCGATGCCATATTCGCATTCCCGAAATGTGCAATCCTCAATGGGATTGGTTAAAGTTCTGTTTACTATGACTGCGAAACGCCATATTCTAGGGTTATTGAAAGTACAATTTCTTAACCGGCTCGTATTGTCATCATTTTCATCATCAAGGAAAACAACTCGAACATTAGTAAAATCTACTTCTGTGTTCGGGGCTACAACTAAAGCTCCATCATATATAATTATCTGCCTAGGATCATCCCGATAAGGTTCACTAATATCAATTGTCTCGTTAGGACGGTTAAGGGTTAATGTCGCTCCATTAGTAATGATACAATTCTGATATAACAATTGAGATTCAAGTGACCAAGTTGTATTTTCGGTTATCGCAATGGGATTGCCTTCCGCGGGTATAAAGGCAACATGTTCCGCTCTAGTTATACCTCCGCCAATACGTGGACCTTCCCTCCAATCTGTTAAACAATCCCAAAATGTATGCCAAGAGTCAATATTACCTGTGTGTCTGAAAGAAGGACTAGGCGGTGAAGGTGTGTCGGGGTTATCCCCCATGAATAAATGGCATTGAAACCAATTATCTCCCCATAATAGATTGCTGGTTGTTAACCACACCTTTGAGTTTCCTCTCGGATCATAGTGCCAATTGTACACACAGTCAGTTTGATTTTGATGGTGTCTTTCTACATTCTGAAGAGGATGTTCTACTCTCTCTCCCATTTTGGTAAGCTCGTTGTATTCCCAGTAGGGACCCGCAAGGTAATTTTGATGATAAGCGACACGGTCATAATAGTCTTCAAAAAAAGCAACATGCACACTATAAACATCCATAAAACGATTGTATGAAGCATGAGAGTTCATGGCTATCCAGACATGAAGATGGGTTCTGCCTGTTTGCCTGTTGAATCCAGTATTAGGGTCTCCTGGCTCCTGTTCAGTACCCCACCAGCAATCTTCTGGTAATTCTGTCCATACATAATAGTGTTGATAGAAATTCACCCGGTCTGGATTAATAGTGTTTTCTTCAAAAGTATCTCCATCTCCATCCATTGTAAAACGTATTGCTACGTACTCCCAGTCACCTTCATGATATGTATCCTGGTCGGTTTCTGAAATTATATCATTGCTTAGGAAGCGGAAATTAATAACTCATCGGAATTGCTATGAATGAATCGTGTAGTTCCATTCCCCATGGAACTCATGCTTCTCTAATTTCAACGCCTTCATTGCCTGGTCGGAAATTTTAATGC
>JAVCDD010000275.1 GCA_030765125.1 Candidatus Hatepunaea meridiana | reverse complement strand
ATGTCGAAGTGTTGATGGCAGACCTGGTTGAAGCCGACTTACTTGAAATGATGAAGGACGGATCCGGACATTTCTACCGCCCTGACTATAACTTCAATAATATTCCCGGTTGGTCTGTTAATGAAGGTTATCAGGTCAAGATGCGTGATTATGCTGAGGTACGATTGGTAGGCTGGACTGTGCTGCGCGAGGAACCGATAGGTCTTGAGAGTGGCTGGCAGATTGTTTCTTACTATCCAAATTTCCCGATAGAGGCATCACTTGCTTTGTCCCGCATCGAGGATAACTTGGTTATAGCAAAAGATGGTTATGGCAACTTTTACATCCCTGCCTGGGACTACAGTAATATGGGCGATATGCGTGCTGGAAGGGGATATTATGTGAATGTTGACGAAAACGTCCAACTTGTCTATGTTTTCGAGAATGAGGAAGCTATCACAGGGAATGTCATTCGTCAGCCTTCCGTCTATGCCGAGCCCGGTTCATTACCTGTTCATTCACAGACCGGATCGAATATGAGCCTGTTAGTCCATGCTGATCCTTCATTAGCAGGAGATATTGGCGTGTTTGCTTCAGGTAATCTGGTTGGTTCAGGAGTGCTGCAGGATGGAATCTGCGGTATTGCTGTCTGGGGTGACGATCTGACAACGGATATTGTAGATGGTGCAGTTGAAGGCGAACCACTCGAACTTAAATTGCTTTGTGATGGCAACCTGAACCCGGTTAGTTATTCATTACTATCCGGAAAGGACGTCTATAACCAGGACGCATTATCAGTAATCAGGTTGACCGAATCGGTTGAATTGCCAGATGAGTATGCAATTGTTTCAGCCTATCCGAATCCGTTCAATTCACTGATGAAGGTCAGTTACAATCTGCCAGAAGCTGCAAATGTAAAACTGAATGTATTTGATTTGGCAGGTCGATTCGTTGCTGAGTTAGCGAATGGTCGTCGTCAGGCAGGTATCTACACCACAACATTCGATGGATCTGATCTGGCGAGTGGCATTTATATGATTCGCTTTGAGGCAGGAGGACATGCTTTGCAATATAAGGTTACATTAGTGAAGTAGAGCGTATCCCGAAGTTTAGGGACTGCCTGCGGTAGCGCCAGAATCTTGCCGGTAATCGTTCAAAATACAGGTGAGGCTCTGGCGTTATTAATATTACTAAACTCTGCATTATCATTCCGAAGCATCGGAATGACAAAATACAAAATGAATAAACGTTATTCAAAGCAGCGGTGGGGACTAATAGTTTCCTTGCCTATATCATTGTTTTTACAAACGAGGGAGGTACACGTAATGACCTATGGTCAAAGGATTCTTTTAGTAGCTGCCCTGATGATGGGTTTTTTTAGCTACACTTCCGCCATTTCTGAGGTTTCTGTCGAACCTTTTGGATTCTCAGTATCAATTGAGGAAGATGCAGAAGCGGAAGTCGAACTGGTACTCAGCAACGATGGTGATGAGGATGTTGAGTTCAGTATCGACAGCGAGTTGATTGAAGAGGAAGAAAACCGTCAGGCAGGTCCTCGTCGCGATGATCCTGGAGACTTGCTCGATAATATTGATGTCCCCGGTGGCAATTGTTTCGGGATTACCTATGATTATGATGAGAACCTGTTATGGGGAGTCTGGCATGAAGCTAACTCCAGGATGCTCGCCTACGATATGGAAGGTGAGCAACAGGAGGAACTTCGATTAGGTATTACCAATGGGATCGGTATGGCGTTTGACGGTGAGGATTTGTGGGTTGGTGAATATGGTGGTAACCGTCAGCTCTACCGCGTTGATAGAGAGGGCGAGCAGCTGCAAACCCTCAATCCTAACTGTACGATTACCGGTGTTGCATGGGATGGTGAAAACCTGTGGATTGCACCCTATCCAAGTAATTTTATCCGACAGGTCAACCCGGAAAATGGTGAAACCATACGCGAATTGAATACCCAGGGGATGTTTCAAAGTAACTGGATTACAATAGTTTATGTACCGGAACATAGAGACGCACCACTCTGGGTCTTCGAGAATCACGGTAATTACTTCCAGCTTAACATTGATGAAGATCGACCTGAGGTTGTTCAGGATTTCCAAAATCAAGTGGGGAATCAATTTGGTGTCTGTCATGATACCGAAAATCTATGGACTACTGCCCCAAATCGCTGGAATTGTTATGACGACGGCGTCGAAGAATTCTATATGTTGACCTTTGATCCTGAAGAAGGTGTTATTGTGGGTGACGACGCTGAAGCGGTGAATGTCCTCATTGAATCTACAGATTGTGAAGCAGGAGTATATAACATCCTGATAACAATCGAACTTGCTGAACCGGAAGAGGAACGCGATGATCCGGAACAATCGCTAATAGAGATATCGGCAGTGATAACTGTGGGTGATCCAACATTCGATCTTTCCGGGATCGTAACCGATGCCGCCACCGATGAAGTCGTTGAGGACGTTACCATCGAAATGGACAGTTTTATCCTGATCCGTTACAGCGATCAGGATGGTGAGTACTCCTTTGATGATCTGCCTCCCGGAGAATACGAACTTACCTTCACAGCGCCTGATTACCTTCCAACAACCGAAGGCTTCGAGATCGAAGAAGATGATGTCGAACTGGATATAGCGCTTCTTCACTCCGAATGCACTCCCAGCGAAGATGAGTTCTTTATGGAATTGGAACCTGATATGGAATATGTCTTTGAGTGGGAAGTAGACAACGGTGGGAATGGTCCCTTAACCTATCAGGTCGAACGTCAACTCCTCGGTGATGCCAGTGCTGATCCTTGGGAACTGCGCCAAACGCGAAATGCTGAGGAAGCCGCGGATGACAACCAGCTTAATGGTGTACTCTTCATTGAGGATCATTGTTTCATTTCCGGTGGGAACAATCGGGAAGATGACAACAAGATTTATATCTTCAACCGCGATGGTGAACTCATTCGCGAATTCGACCAGTTCCACCAATCAGACTATGGAATACGCGACATGTGCTGGGATGGTGAACTTATCTGGGGTTCTGACGATGGAATAATTTACGGGTTTGATACAGACGGTGAACTTGTCCACGAGATAGAGGGTGAAGCGAATTCTTACCGTTCACTAACGTATGATTCGGACGAAGACAGGTTCATCTCCGCCGACATCACATCCGATATTTACATTAGCAACCGCGACGGTGAGTTAGTGCAAACAATCAACCGTCCCGGTGATGTGCGAACTTATGGGCTTGCGTATTGGCCCGACGATCCGGATGACCACAATCTAT
>JAVCDD010000112.1 GCA_030765125.1 Candidatus Hatepunaea meridiana | reverse complement strand
TTCAAAGAGCATAAAAAATGATAACGACGACATTTTTGAAATTATTTAACAGAAAATGACAAAGCGCCGTTTTCATTTTTTTCCAATTGAGGCGAAAACCTTGAGTTTTCGGTCAGACACTAAGTATACTTTTCGTGCTGGGCTGGGATAGTCATTCGGTTGCGTGAGCCCGGATGTGCTTCGCAGACTGACGGCGCGTTTAGTGCACCGAATCCGGGTACTCTTCTGTTTGTAGGTTTATCGGGGAATATTGAGATTGCTTCGTCGCTTCGCTCCTCGCAATGACAGAGGTGGACGGTTTCACTATGAAACTTGATCTTATAGGAGTACAATATGCGTAAATCGTTAGTGTTCGTTGCTTTAGCCATGTTGGCGGTGTTTTCGTCTTGCAAAAATGAACCAGGTCAATTAACACTGATTATTGATGCAAACGTTGGGACAGTAGTGAGAATATTTATAACTTTAGTCAAGTTTTAGAGGTCAAATAAAACGGTAAATCACTCAATATGTTTGTTATTATTTCTTACTCACAATTTGTAGTGATTGTGTAGCTTGTGCTGATTCACACCGTGATTCCAAAATTGTAACCCGGTTTCCTGATCACAATCAACAGAAACAAAACTACTAATCCTGTAAAGTACCTAAATACTTTGGTATATCTCGCGTCGGTTTGTATATTTACGTAGATTAGAAATGATAGTTTGAGAATTAACTGAGAAGTAAGATGACGAACACCCCTGCAGTACTGAATGGCAAATCGTTCGAAGACCTCAAAATGACCAACGAAAACGGCATCGAGTACTGGAGTGCTCGAGACTTAATGCCACATTTGGATTACAAAGAATGGCGCAATTTTTCCGGAGTAATAGAAAAGGCTAAAACTTCCTGCGAGAGGTCGGGAAACCTTATCCAGCACCATTTTGTTGACGTCAACAAAATGGTGCTGATAGGGTCAGGAAACCAAAGAGAACAAGTAGATTTTCAACTATCCCGATTCGCGTGTTATCTGATTGCGCAAAATGGTGATCCCAAAAAGCCGAGGATTGCTGAAGCACAGAAATATTTCGTCATCCAAACGAGAAGATCTGAACTCTCCGATGAGTTGGAAGCCGACTTAGAACGTCTGGAGACACGGCAACAAACCAGGGTAGAGTTTAAGGCGTTATCCGGAGCTGCTCAAAATGCTGGGGTACAGAATAACATGTTCGGAGTCTTTCACGATGCCGGATATAAGGGTCTCTATGGTGATCGCGGGAGTAGTGCAATAAAAAGTATGAAAGGTGTTCCCAAGAAAGAGAACCTCATGGATAGGATGGGAACAACCGAACTCGCCGCTAATCAGTTCCGCATGACTCAAGCCAGAGAGAAGTTGTCAAAAGAGGGCATTAGCGACCAACAACAGGCAATTACCGCGCATAAGCAGGTTGGCAAAGAGGTCAGAGCCGCAATTGAGAGAATCAACGGCACCATGCCAGAAGATTTGCGGCCTGAGGAACATATCAAGAAGGTTGAAAAGCGAATCAAGGGAGCTATCCCGAAGCTGAAAGGTAAAGATGCGAAGGGATTAACCGGAGAATAGTAGACTTTCATTATGATTCGTCTGGATTCCAGCCCCTGATCGGGCCGAGGACAGGCTCTTCGCGGGAATGATGATGAGGGAAGATCCGTTCGTCGTTAGCAGCAGTCAGGTGGATAGATCAACAGAAATAAAGTGTCAAATCCCGGATGTGCTTCGCAGACTGACGACGCGCTTAGTGCACAGAATCCGGGTACTCTTCTGTTTGTAGGTTTATCGGGGAATAATGAGATTGCTTCGTCGCTTCGCTCCTCGCAATGACAGAGGTGGACGGTTTCACTATGAACGTTAATCTTATAGGAGTACAATATGCGTAAATCCTTAGTGTTCATCGCTTTAGCCATGTTGGCGGCGTTTTCGTCCTGTAGCAATACGTCAAATCCCGACTGGACGAAAGCTCAGAAACAAATGGAATTGCGGAACTATCCCCAAACGATAGTACACCTGAAGAGAGCCAAAGCGAAAGAGCCAAGGCCTCATAATTACAATCACATTTTAAGTTGCATTGCAGAGACTTATGCCTTGAATAACGACGTCGACAGCGCTTTTCAATACCTGGATCTTTACGTGGATGCTTTGAATGAAGTGAAGAGCAGAATGGAACGTTCACCCGAAAGGTATGTCCGGGAATACTCCTCCCTGCGAGTGTTTGAGAAGAAAGAGTTCCAGATCATGTATGAGGATCCGAGGTGGTCAATTCTAAAGAAGAGAGCCGATAATGTTATTCGTTGGATTAAAGAGTATGAATCTCCGGAAAATCAGATGAAGTTCCTCGATGCAAGGAGCAAACGGATCGATGAATTTGTGGAATTGCAGGTCGAAGTTGATTCGCTTGAAAAGATAGGGAAATATGATTCGGCAATTAAAGGCTGTAAAGATGTTCCGGGATATAAGAACTCTTATCTTGTTTTACGCCTGATAGCCAGATCATATTGTTCAAAAGGTGATATAGAGATGACATTTGATTACCTGGGAAAAGCGAACTTGATCAATGAAGGAAGGGGACAATTAGTGCAAAGATTTAACTTCATAAATACAGTAACGAGTAATCCCCAATTACAAAAACCTGCAAGCGATCCGCGGTGGAAAATCGCGGCGAGAAATCTATAAACAGATGATGCAGGAACCTCCTGTAAAACGTTAAGCCTCGTAGCCCGGATTCTCCGAAACCGGGGATTAATGTCACCGATCAGGTATGTCTGCGTCCATCCTTTTGGATCACATTAACAACTGTCAAACGAGACTTTTGACAGCACTCCAATACACGCCCCCTCCTTTGATCCCCCCCCCCGCAAGCGAGGGGGGAGAGAGCTTGGGGTTCACTACCACCGGCTATCGCCGGTGGCTATTCATATTTAACCCTTTCAGGATTACCCACCTAATCCGCCGACAAGAGAATCAGTCAAACATCCACTGTCCCTGACTCAACAATTATTTTGACTCTATAACTAATCATGTTTGCCTGATAGGGGTAGGAACATCTGGGTAACCAGATGTTCCTACCCCTATCAGATGGTGTTTGTTAAATACTTGAAAACTCTGGATTCCCGCCTTCGCGGGAATGACAAAATGGGAGGGTAATTCTGAAATTGTTGACTTAATCAACAGAATCATCAATCCGGCAGTAACGATGGTT
>JAVCDD010000256.1 GCA_030765125.1 Candidatus Hatepunaea meridiana | reverse complement strand
GCGTCCACTTAATAATACCAGAGTAGCGCAGCTTGCTGCGTTCTTGCACGGTGGCGCATGCGTGTCTGCTTGCGAGCGCGCAGCAAGCTGCGCTACTCCGGCTGAGCTAAAGGCATAACCGAATAAAATTATTCCCGTCATTTTCTCTAATCATATTCAAACAATTAAAAATATAGGAGTAATAAATGCAAAGGAAGCTATTAGTTTTCAGCCTTTTGTTATGTTTTACTTCAATAGAGTTTGCACATTCGCAAATTGATAACAACCAGATGTCAAAACCATTATCGCATACCAAGCAGGTCTATGTTGATGAAGCGCGCAATAACCTGTATTGGCCTATGGATTTGCCCTTTTGGGTGAGATTGTCCGCCTCGCCTGAAGATGGCGCTCCCTCTTTTTTGCTTGATAAGGTATCACCCCGTTCTAAAGTTAAATCAAAGAAAGATATGAGTAAAGGTATCCGGTTGGAAGTCCCGGGCAGGCAGTTTGTTCGATGGTTTAACTACGTGACAAAAGAAGAACTCTTACTCCAGTTCTTCGCAGATGGTGACGCCCCGAAGTCATCGGAAGCTCTGGTCAATGCACCTGTCTTCAACTCCGGTAAAAGGATGTTCTATGGTCATGGCTTAAAATGCGTCATAACCTCATCTGATGATTTCTCAGGTGTTGAGAAAACTTACTCCTCAATCGATGGGAAACCGTTTACGGTCTATCGGGACACCATTACTTTCGATAGGGAAAAAGACGTCAATCTCCGGTTCTATGCTGTGGATCGCGTTGGAAATGCTCGTAAACCAAAGGTTGTTCCCTTTATAGTTGATCTGACTAAGCCAACCTCCAGGCATGAAACCTTAAATAACTTCTTCATGAACACTCTTTCACCCGGTACGACAATAAAACTTACCAGCACAGATGCAATATCTGGTGTTAAAAGGATTTATTATAAATTTGACACACAAACCAAACCATCAATCTATCAAGGTAAACCGCTTAAGATTAATCACTTATCGGATGGTATGCATACTTTAACTTATTATGCAGAAGATCAGGTCAAAAATTTCGAGAATCCCATTAAATATACGTTCTACCATGATAAAACACCACCAATACCTGATATTGCAATAATAGGAGATATACAACCAGCGGAAGGTGGTGACTATGTTTCCCCGCGCTCACTTATTCAACTGTCGGCAAAAGATAACAAAATAGGTGTTGATTATATTGAATATGCGGTCAATAAGGACAGACTTATGAGGTATGGCATACCATTTGTCGCTCCGTTTAAAACCGGTTTGTTTTCAGTTACTTATCGTGCTACCGACAAACTTAGAAATATAAGTTCCAGTGTTAAACGTGATTTTCAGTTGGATTTCACCCCTCCGAAAAGCACCTATAAAACCATAGGTCCCTGCTTCTCGAAACACACAGTGATATGGATGACAAAAGAAACTAAAATCTCATTCAATGCGACTGATGCAGGATCTGGAGTCCAGAAAATTGAATATCAAGTTGGAAATGCCAATGTTTTAACATATAAAGAGCCCTTCGGGATTTCAGAAGATGGACAATACCTGACCAGATACTGGGGGGTTGATCGTGTCAACAATAGGATGGAAAATCCCGCGCTGCTTTTAATTGTAGACGACCTGCCACCTGAAATTATCGAATCATTCAGTCTTACACCTACAGGCACTGTTATCGATAAGAATGGTAAATCTGTCGGTGTATATCCAAGGTATCTATCTATCTTTTTCGCAGCGATTGACAGGTCTTCCGGTATTAAGAGTATCCAATATTCCATAAATGGCAGCGCTGAGAAAGAATACACTCATCCACTGCTTTTTAAAGAAGAAGGTTCATATATAGTCCAGGTTCGAGTATTTGACTATGTAGATAATACCGCAAGTAAAAGCTTCTCAGTCGTTATTAAAGATTGACATTTCCCAGTTCGTGATTTCCTCATTCCCAACTTGATTGAGAATCCAGTAAGTCCCTGAATTCTCTGGATTCCCAATCAAGTTGGGAATGAGGCTAAGCCTATTCTATTGTTTTGGACAGGTATGAACTCAGAAAAAACATCATAACATCCAGTATATAATAAACCAGAGAACAAATGGAAATTATCTCATTAATCATCGGGCTATTCATCGGGCTGTTTGTCTGTGGTTTATTTATGTACCTTTTCTCTCGTTCCAGGATCAGGGAAACGGAATTGAAGCTGAGAGGCGCTTATGAGAGTGAGAAAGCCATACTTTCGACAAACCTCGAAAACAAAGAAACTGTCCTTAAAACAGCATCTTCACAACTTAGAGATGCAACTGAACAAAGTCGATTGCTTCAAAATGATAACACAGTATTAAAATCCCGCGTTTCAACTCTGGAACAAAAATTAATCCAGTTTGATGAAAGTAATATTACTATTCAAAATAAAGAAGTAGTTATCGACGGAATGAATCAAGAGTTACGGCAGAAGGACGCTAAGGTATCCGAATTGAAACAGAAGCTTGATGATGAAAAAGGACATCATCAAGAAAATCTCAAATCGTATGAAGACGCTAAACGTGTATTGTCTGATGCGTTTGAAGCGCTTTCTTCCAAAGCTCTTAAGGACAATACAGAAAATTTCCTGAAAATTGCACAGGATAAATTGCAATCATTCCAAAAAGAAGCCAATACCGATTTAGAATCACGCCAGAAGGCAATTGACAGCTTGATTATGCCACTTAAGGAATCGCTATCCAATTATAAGAAAGAAGTCGTTGAAATGGAGAAAACACGCATTTCAGCTTATGATGTAATCAAGGATCAAATAAAGAATTTGCAGGAAAGCAATCAAAATTTAGACCGGGAAACAAGCAAGTTAGTCCAGGCGCTGCGCAAACCGATGGTGCGGGGAAGATGGGGTGAAATACAACTGCGAAACGTCGTTGAAATGGCAGGGATGTTGGAATACTGCGACTTTCAGGAGCAACATTCCGTTTCCGGTGAGGAAGGTCTTTTAAGACCCGATTTAATCGTTAAATTGCCGAGTGATAAAATAATCGTAGTCGATGCAAAAACACCGCTGGTGCATTATCTTGAATCACTTGAGATGCCGGATGACAAACTACGCTTACTGCAACTTAAGGAACATGCCAGCAATGTAAAAACACACATCATTCAGCTCAGTCAAAAGGCTTATTGGAAACAATTTGAACAGACGCCAGAATTTGTTGTTTTATTCCTGCCCGGCGAGGCGTTCTTCAGCGCTGCACTGCAACAGGACCCAACACTTATCGAATTCGGAGTGAATAACAATATAATAATAGCAACTCCTACAACGCTTATTTCACTCCTGAGAGCAGTTGCCTATGGCTGGAAACAGGAGAACATTGAAAAAAGTGCAAAGAAAATATTCAACCTCGGTAAAGAACTGTTTGATAGAATCGATGTTTTTACAAACCGTTTCTCATCGGTAGGTAAAAAAATAAGCAGCACAGTGAACGCTTATAATGAAGCCGTAGGTTCTTTTGAAGGACGCGTGCTTGTTACAGCGAGAAAGTTCAATGAACTCGGGATTGGATCATCTAAGGAAATTGAAAATTTGAGTATTGTAGAAAAGAATGTGAGGTTAATACAAGCCCCTGAATTGGAAGAACAAAAGCTGCTTGAAGAAAATGATAATGAATAAGTATCTTCCAATAGTACTATTTGTATCTATTCTGCTGAGTGGAGCGGTCTACAGCCAGGATACTTCCGGTGTTAGACCACTTAAGCACGAAAAACGTTTTTATGTAAGTGAAGACGGAAAACTATTCGTGGCTCAAACCCAGCCTACCTATCTGCATCTTTCTACTTCTCCTGATGACCCAAGCAAGTCTTTACCTCTCAAGGATTCCAAGTCAGACGAACCGGCAAAAGCGATCCGTTTGTCTGAGGGGAAAAATATAATTCGAAACCCTATGGCGACTGGTCCGGAAGCTCCGGGTTATGAAGTCTATGCTGATGCTACTGTGCCGTCTACCAAGGCTGGTTTTTCCGGCGCTGCTCGCTACGAAAGTAAAGACAACGTCTACTATGGTCCAGGTTTGTCTTTTACTTTGACGAGTGCCGATGCTCTTTCAGGTGTTCAGGAAACCTATCTATCGGTGAATCAGAGTGCATTTAAGCCATCGCGGGAAGTTCCGTTAGACTTCACTTATGATTCAAAATATCTTTTGTTTTATTATTCTGTCGATAACGTTGGCAACGTTGAAAAATTGAAGCAATCCGAGTACTACGTTGATGTGAGTCCTCCAAAAACCGCTTATAAGTTGAGTGGTATTTATAAAGCGGATATCCTCTCCCCCAATGTAACAATTTCATTGTCAAGTCAGGATAACCTGTCCGGTGTTAAATCCTTATTGTATCAAATTGATGATACAAAGAAACTGAAATATAAAAGTGCGATTTCTGTGAGTAAGCTCTCCGATGGAGAGCATACACTTAGGTTTTACGCCGAAGACAATGTAGGCAACGTTGAAGAAAAACATTCATACACTTTTTATTATGATTCCACACCACCAGAGATAACTCTTTCAATCACTGGTGATAAAGATGTAACCGAGCATACTGTATTTGTTTCAGCCAATTCACGGTTTGAATTATCAGCGTCCGATAACCGAGCCGGTGTTGAAACGATCCAATACCGGATAAACCAAAATAATGAACAAACATACATTAATTCATTTAATCTGCCGGAGAAGAGCGGAATTCATCAAATCAAATATCTAACTATCGATAGAGTCCGGAATCACAGCAAAGAAAGAATCCAAAAAGTTTACAAGGATCTTACACCGCCTGAAACCGGTTATGAAGCGACTGGAACCGTCTTCTGGGATAACGATACAATGATTGTCACAAAAGACACCCGGATATCTTTAGTAACTTCGGATATGGAAGCAGGAATACGAGAGATCAGATTCGGTGTAAATAATGGCAGGGATTCTATCTATGTTGAACCACTATCCTTTGAGAAGGACGGCAGATATAAGCTCACATATTATGCTATCGACCGGATTAGTAATATTGAGGGACATCAAACTCTCTGGATTCGTACAGATAACAGTCCAAGACTTACGGGCGCGGTTGCATCTAAGCTGAAACATCCAAAACAATGGATAGAAACCGAAACGACAGGGTTGATAGGCTCAACGGAACTGCCTTTTTATTTACGCATTTCATCATCACCGGAAGATACGGCTGAATCTTTTCTGTTAGATATGAGTACGGTTGTTACGAAAGACAAACTTCCTATGTATTTTGACCGGCGTGGTAAAAACATAATCTCATTGAAAGTTACGTCCAGTCAGGAGTTGTTTCGTATCAATATTGACGATAGACATCCAACAACCCGATCCGTATTCTCCGGAGCGAAGAAATCTGTGCAGGGGAAAAATGTCTACTATAGCGCCGGTCTGGTTATCGATCTCATTGCCAATGATAATAAAACCGGTATTCGATCCGGTCTTTCAAAAATACTCTACTCAATAGATGGATCAGAATTTGGCATCTTTCGTCAGCCGCTTGATCTTTTCTCAAGAGAAAAAATATATCAATTCAGTTATTATTCAGTTGATAGCGTTGGCAATGTAGAAAAGCCGCATAAGACTGAGTTTGTGGTGGATGTTACGCCACCCAAAACGAAACATACCCTCGATGGTTCATATTTTGGAAACACAATCTCATCAGCAACAATCATTTCACTTATATCAAAAGACAATCTTGCCGGTGTAAAATCTATCTATTATTATTATGACGACAATAAAAGCCAGGTCTATAGAAATAAAATAAGTGGTAGAGAATTAAAAGGGCTTACAGAAGATGAACATACGTTATATTACTATGCTGTTGACAATGTTGATAATAAAGAGGATATCCGATCTTATTCATTTCATATCGATCATTCACCTCCTGCGGTTACCTTTAGGATACTGGGTGATATGCACGAGAAAGCTAATCAACTGTTTGCCTCAATTCGCAGCCGAATCAGATTAAGCGCTTCTGAACAAGCTACCCAGATAAAAGCGATTCAATACCAAATTGGTGGAGGACATTCAACAACCTATACCTCGCCATTCCATCTGCCTGAACGACACGGGAAGCATTATTTATCCTATAATAGCATTGATATGGTTGGAAATGTAACCAGCAAACAATCGAAAACTGTTTTTCTTGATGCAATTCCTCCAAAATCGACTCTTGTTTTCAATGGACCAATATTTAGATTTAGCGGTCAATTGTTCATCAGTTCCAATACTGAAATCGTTCTATCATCATCAGATAACGGTTCCGGCGTCCATAATATTCTTTATAAGGTAGGTAAAGGCAATTTTAAAACTTACACCAAACCATTTCTCATTCACAGTAATGGACGACATACCTTACAGTATTTTGCGAGAGATTATGTCAATAATAAAGAGGAACCTAATGAGTTGGTTTTACTTGTGGATAACCGACATCCGGAAATAAATATTACGTATAGTAAAAAACCAACCAGGGCGGGAAGTCGAAATGAAACAATGAATATAGCTAAAGATGCACTGGTCTATTTATCGGCAAATGATGCTTTTACCGGAATAGAAAGAATTATATATACAATAAATGATGGCGATGAGGAATTATACAGAAAACCGCTTTCTCGTTTCAAGAAGGGACAAATCAATAAGTTGAAAGTAGTTGCAATTGATAGAGTGAATAACCGTAGCGAAAAACAGATAACATTTTTGATTAAGGAGTAGGGGAAATAGAGGGACAGTATACCTATTTTATTATAGATTAACACTCTATTCGTGAGTAATTAGAAAATAGGTATACTGTCCATCTATTTCCTTGTAAAATCAAACGATATAGGACAAGCATTCTCTATGAGAAAACCAATTCTCATCATATTACTGTTGTTAATCATATCAATATCCTCCTTTGCCGTACAGGAAAATGATTCAACAGCTTCTTACATTCGAAATTATACACCTCAAGAATATGACGCCGGCAGGCAGAACTGGGCGATTATTCAGGACAAGCGGGAAATAATGTATTTTGGAAATTCCGACGGAGTGCTGGAGTTCGATGGTACATCATGGCGACTCATTCCCTTGCCCGACGGTTCAGGAGCATATAGTCTCGCAATTAACCAGGAGGGCAGGATTTATGTAGGCGGTCAGGGTGAACTCGGTTATCTTGCCTCCGGTGAAAGAGGTATAATGTACTATACCTCTTTAAGAGAGAAAATACCTGAAGAATTTCAGTCTAATACAAGTGAAATATTCGACATAAAAAACACATCGGAAGGTGTTGTATTTCTTTCTAATAAACTGATGTACCTTTATAAAGATGACACTATCAGCGTATCCCAATCTGATGATTACTTTTTCAGTTCGGTCTATGCCAATCAAACATTGCACGTAATAGATGGCGCTAAAGGACTTTTACGATTAGAAAATGGGAGGCTAATAACTTTACCGGGTGGCTCCTTTTTTATATCCTATTTAATGTTACCCTATCAGGAAAAAAATGTATTTATTATGATACCGGATGGAAGAATTGTCATTTATGATTCAAATTATAATGCAACTGACATGAATGCCTTCACGTTCTTGCCTGAACAGGATTCTGATTTTTTTAATGAGCTTGACGTAAAATGCGCAGCTATTCTCAAGGATGGTAATATTGCGCTTGGTTCTATCAAAAAAGGCTGTATTATCATAAATCCATCAGGTCGAATAGAACTTCAAATCAACGATTCAAATGGTTTGCAATGCAATGATGTATATGCTGTCTATACCGATGATAAAGGGAATATCTGGCTGGGTCTGGATAATGGTATTTCATTTATCAGCCGCAGTAATATTGAGAGTAATTATTATCAGCAAGCCGCTTCTGTCGGTTTAGTTGACACATTAAGCGCCCGAGATGCAGATACGTCGGAAACAGATGTTTTCCTGTCTTATATTCGTAGCGTAGAAAGTATCAAAGATGATTCGTTAATATTCGGCGGCACATTTCACGAGGAAATAGGTGGCGTACAGGTTTCGGACCAGCATGAGTTGATGTATTTGACATTCCCATACTATTACAACGCTTTTAGAATCACCTATTCTTCCAATAACTTTAAAGACATAGAAAATACCGAATATCAAACTTATCTTAAAGGTATGGATACGGATTGGATGTCGTGGTCGGATAGAACATGGCGAGAGTATACAAGCTTACATTGGGGAAAATATACTTTTCATATAAGAGCGAGGAATTCACGGGGAGAAATCAGCAGCGAAGCCACCTACTCATTTCGTATCAAAACCCCCTGGTACGAAGCATGGTGGTTTTACAGTATACAAATATTTGCTTTATTACTCTTGCTGGTAATGGCGGGATTCTTAAGGTATAAGGGAAAAGCTGCAAAACTATCGGACAATCTTACTAACATTTCCACGATTGTTATGTTCAAATATGTATATATGGCGATAGGTCCTCTTATCGGAATGTTTGCAGCTGGAATTGCATTTTTTCAAGTACTTATGAGTATTGCCACTGGGTTTGCTATAAATCCTTTGCAGGTATTTATACGTAATACTCTCGACAAAATAACCGGAGTTAAAACAGAAAATGAAACTGATGAAGAAATCAAGTTGGAAAAAGAACATGAACATCAGTTAACATTAATGTCACATGAAGATGAAAGTGAGTAAATCAGGTAAAATAATGATTTCAAAACTGAAAACACGAAACTCATCAGCCCCATTTTGTCATTCCCACCCATTTTGTCATTCCCGCCCATTTTGTCATTCCCGCGAAGGCGGGAATCCAGACAATCTATTGTTCCTCCTGGATTCCCACCTTCGCAAGAATGACAAAATGGGGGCTTTGCGGTCAGACACTAATACAAAGAACCGTCTAATTTCTTTCCTATTGACACCAACAACTTTAGTTTTACTTTTGTTTTTCGGCAATATTTTCGCTCAAGTCAATACCGAGGCGATGAGAAAAACGGAACTTGAAGAAGGTTTAACTTGTACGGGCTCTCTTAATACCAATATTGTGCAGGGGAATATGGAATTCTTCATACTTGAAACAGAATTGAGATTTGATTACAGGAAGAATAAATACCATACTTTCTTTATTGGTGACATGATATTTGGAAAGCTGGATGGAGACAAATTCATTGATAAAGGTTTCATCCACGCGCGTCTGGTACGCTCATTGAATTTGCGAATTGCCGTAGAGGCTTTCGCGCAAAGCGAGTTTAACGATTTCCTGAATATAAACAATCGTCAACTTGCCGGATCCGGATTCAGGCTTCTGCTTTTAAGGAGTGAAGATCGATTGGCTTTTCATCTGGGGATTGCAGCGATGTACGAGGGGGAAGATTATTCCGATCCCGCAGAAGAGGATAAATATCTTATCCGTTTAACAAACTACCTGACGGGAAAACTGAAGATTAACGAAAATGTAACGTATTCACTCACCGGGTATTTCCAACCGGACATTAACAATCCTTCTGATTTCCGCATACTGGTAAATAGTGAATTAGAATTCAAGCTGTCCGAGACGTTTTCCTTCACTGCAGAAGTTAAATACCGTCACGACAGCGAACCTCCCCAGGGATTGAAGGATTATGACATCAATATTAGTAATGGGATTAGTTTTACTTTCTGACCTACATGTTGGGTAATAACCCTATATGGTTGTCAGGAATATCCACCACTGCCATTCCCTTTAAAATAAGCGTTCAGAGTGCGCGCTTCAGCGCGTAAAGTCCGTAGAATGCAGGATATAGCTAACAAGCGCTGAAGCGCGCACTCAGAGCTTTATTTTCATATTTGGTTGAGTCGCCCCCAACATGGTGTTCCCAGAAAAACAGAAGTTCAGAGTCCAGCCCGAAACTTCGGGATGCTCCCCGCTGTCACCCCGCCGCGGTTGACAGCATTACCCGGTGATGAACGACAATTAGAATTCCCGTCTAACGACAATTAAAATTCCCACATTGAATAACTGAATCAGGTATACTATTCAGATCATATATAAGGAGGATCTGAATGGTCACTGATCAACAGGTGAG
>JAVCDD010000350.1 GCA_030765125.1 Candidatus Hatepunaea meridiana | reverse complement strand
GGGACGGCATAGTTAACTTTACAAAGTCAAAAATCACAAATGGTATCCTTGAAGGTATCAATAGTTCTGTGCAGGCAGCGCGAAACAAAGCAAGAGGATATCGTTCCGTCAAGTACTTCATCACCATAATTTATTTGATTGCTGGAAAACTTAATATCAGCTTACCCACATGAAACAGCGAAGAATCCTCATATTTAAGACTCATAGACTTCTTTTAGGAAATCAAACGTTTCTCGCGCTGTCCGTTCCCAACTATACCGAAGCGCTCGATTATACGCGCCCAACGCGCACTGGTAACGAAAATCGTCATCGAGTAATTCCTCGAAAGCGTCGGCAATCGTTTGAGGATCTTCAGGCTCAAATGTGATGCCGTCATTCCCTAAGATATCGGTCATAGGACGGCGATTTGAATAAGCAATGGGCAGTCCCGACGCCATCGCTTCTAATAATATATTCGGAAAATTCTCAACGGTTGACGCGAAGATAAACATGTCCGCTGTTTGATAGACTTTATGAATTTCATTATATGGAATGTGCTCGGTTATTTTAATCCATTTAGGATAATTTAGGTCAAATAGAACTCTCTCAAGATATTTCCAGCCGCCAGACGATTTACAACCAACTAAATGCACCTGGAAATCTATGCCGGTATTTTTTCGTACGATATTAACTCCCCTTACAACTTCCCATTGGAATTTATACTCCATGAAATCTGAAACATAAAGTATGACCGGACTTTTAGATAAATTTCGTTTAACAATAGTATGATTGCGAAATTTTTCAGATGCTCCATGCGGAATAACTACACTTCTCTTCAAGTGTACTCCTTCGCTCTGGATTATTTCCCTAGCATATTCTGTTAAATTTATTACACCATCGGCACGTTGAAAACCGGATTTAAGCGTTCTATGTAAGACTTCATTACGAATACGGCTAAATTTATAAAGCGGTGTCCTCTTGCGTTCAACGACCAAATGCGGTTGAAGATTACGCGACATAACCACGTGCTTTATTTTGTCGTTGCTCCATTTGCCCAAATTCCCCTGTACGCTAAAATGCACATCTGTTGAATAGATCTCCAATAGTTTGGGTATGTTGCGCGAACGCCATAAATACATCATTATCGGGTTCATGGACATAGAATTATCAACTATCGTTTCAACATTTTTGTCCATTGGACCTATGGCATCGAAAAACCTCTGCGTTCCATATACTAATATATGTATATCATTCGGAACATAGCCTGAGGTTAATATCCCTTTCAAATGAGAAAATATTCCACCACTCCAACGGGGTGAAATGGCAATGAAGACACGCATGGTTTAAATTCCTTTTCTTACAGCTCTAACAATTTGCCTAATTCCAGATCATACTTTCTAGGCACAAATGTCGCTGTGCCGCCACCCGGATTATAAGTTAATTCACCAAATATAATTTTACTTTTATTCAAGCAATATAAATCAACTCTTAGAAAGCTAAACCCTTCACATAATCTCTCTGCGATATGAATCATTTTGTCTAAGCACGCTGGCTTGTTAACATTTACCAACCCTATTGGTTTATTACCGGTTGAAAATGGTTGCAAATTCCAATCTTTATCGTACATTGAAGAAACCCTTAAGCCATTTACTACTGCTTGAACACTGATAAACAAGACTTTTCCACCAGAACACCAGAACTTATAGTCCAATAAACCTTGCGATTCTAAGCTATCCAAATATTTTTCGATGATTATTAAAGGTCTAATGTCGCGGTAATGGATCTCAGGATTACGTTTTAGAATATTAACCTGTTCAATAATCCAATAATTACATTTGGAAACAACTTCATCTATATTCAAATCTTCTTTATTCTTAACTATTATATTTAAATTGCTTGCATAATTCGCTTTAATCACAAACCTTTGCGGCAATGCGCTAAAATTAATTGTGTCAGGATTGCTCGTAACATAGTATATTTCATTTAATATATCCTTCAGCCCTCTCGCTTCAATGTATCGTCTACCTAACCATTTATCTGCAATAATTGAAGCACGTGGATCACTCATAAATGCTCTTCGATGAAGTATTTTTTCATTGAATGTTTTTGGGTTCTTTGTATTTGGCCAATAACCTATTAAAAAGAAGGCACGTAATAATAATATTCTCTTCGACAGAAATTGAATAGGAGTATATTTTAGCAATATATAGGCAATGCATTGACGGATGACAATGATGACACCGCGCGCTTGAATCGCGGAATTCATTTTTTTTATTAGTCTCATTTTTCGGTAGTACACTTGAGGTTAGCCCATTGTCAAAACACGAAATGGGTTATTTTAAGGTGGATACGATTAAATTTGCTTTTTGACTCATGTTGATTATATTATCATTATCGGTTGAAACGGAAGCGAGTTCTGCTGTGGAGCAACTCGCCGAGGGATAAACCGATGGAAGCTCATCCAAACGATGGGACGGGCGTAGGAGTTCATTCTCCTGCGCCTCTTTCCTAGCCACCATCGGAGGATAGACTTCCTTATGCCTTGAAAACCCATTTCCGTGATCACCATAAACCTCGC
>JAVCDD010000308.1 GCA_030765125.1 Candidatus Hatepunaea meridiana | reverse complement strand
TTTCGTAATTATTTGAGACATCATAAGTTCCGCGTAGGGGCCGATTTATCGAGCCCCGTTGCATAAATTGAAGGGGCTCAATAAATTGGCCCCTACGCGAATCTCGCACTTAACAAAGTAATGCTAATATATGAGAAACAATCTTGTTTCACAAAAAGGCAATTATATATTGACTTCTTAATCACTCCGCACTAATTTAAAAGCGTTTCACTCAAAAATGGATAAATTGCATAAAATATCAAGTTCGGAGTAAGATAAAATGCGAGCCCCCTTCCAGGTTTTAATCATTCCTTTCCGGTATAAAAAAGCGGGACCGGAGTATGCCATACTTAAGCGAAGCGATGCCAACTACTGGCAGTTTATAGCCGGAGGCGGAGAAGACAGCGAAACGCCACTTGAGGCAGCGAAGCGTGAGAGCCGGGAGGAAACCGGCGTCACCGGAGAGATTATGAAGTTGGATTCGATGGCGACCGTCCCGAAGATCTGTTTCATCGCAGCAGAATCATGGGGGCAGGATGTGTATGTAATTCCGGAGCATTGTTTCGCGCTCGATGTTGGCAATTCCGTAATCAGCCTATCGAGCGAGCACACAGAACTGCGCTGGGTTTCCTATGAAGAAGCATACTCCCTGCTCAAATGGGACAGCAACAGAAATGCCCTTTGGGAACTGAATGAAAGACTAAAAGAGTAACGTAGCCCGGTTTCCCCGAAACCGGGAAATAAATCCGACATCTGCACAAAACAGGATTTCAATATTGACTTGTTAAGCATTCCCGAAGGGAATGAATGTGAATAGCCGTGGGCATAAACCCACGGAAATGGTTACAATATAACACACAACAACGCATTCCCGAAGGGAATGAATGTGAATAGCCGTGGGCATAAACCCACGGAAATGGTTACGATATAATACACAACGACGCATTCCCGAAGGGAATGAATATGAATAGCGGTGGGTGAAACCCACCGAATCTAATCCCAAACCCTATCGCGACCCCGAAGGAGTCGAACAAAACACAACTTCATAAATCCTGTTCATCCTGAATATCCTTGTAATATTTCTTCCGAGTCACCTGGAAACTCAGCATGAACTTCCTCGTGAGTCCTTACTACCCCTCAAGCGGAGGCTCCGTAATCGACTGGATGCCTCTGGATTTCATGGAGGAATAGGTAACAATGGCAACAATAATTGGATGGTAATACCAAAAGACCACTCGTCTATGTGCTCGTTCAGTGTAAAGAATTACGTAGGGCGGAATCTTATCCCACCGAACTAACTGCTGTTTAAGTAAGGTTAGCTATAGTATAAATGGGGGAAAGGCAATTATTTCTTGACTTCTCAGTTGCTTCGCACTATATTCAAGAGTGGTTAACTCGAAAGTGGGTTAATTGGATAGAACGTCAAGTTAGTAGAAGATAAAGAAATGATTCAGTGTATCCGCATTACTCGAGTTCACCGAATTGGATTCATGAATCAATTCATCTTAGAAACACGGCAAACTCAGATAACTCATATCATAGTTTTGTAACAATCGTTCAGGAGAGGTAGTACTAATGAAGTGGAAAAAGTGGCTTGAAAACTGGGATATGACATCCTTGAAAATAAAAACACCGTTTCTTGACATGGAATGGAAACCTCAAGATGAAGATAAGGCTGCAGCATGGGAGCTCTATATTGAGTTTTTAACCAGGATAACTACTCAGCCATTATTACAAAAAGATGGCGATGAGGAATCAGCACTAAAAAGTATTTATTCCATATTTCCTTTAACTCGGGAAGTTATAAGAAATTATGGTCGTTATTGCTTCGAATTCACGAAGATCGCAATTGTGGTTCTCAATCAAGTAATTCGTCCATTTACTGCGAAGTGGCATAGGCTATCGGCAAACGGTGCATTTGAGGATCCACAGCAATGCAAGGAATTCAGAGTCGACCTGTTGGAACTGCAATCACTGTTGTTAGTTTACACAAAAATGCTCGCTGACATGGCAGGTGTAGAAGATTTAACAGAATTTGGGGATGTTGTGTAACTTGAAGATGAATTAAAGTAAGTATCCTATGCTACAATAATTGCATTAAGTTTTGTAGTTTTCTTTAACTGAAACCAAACAAAAGAGAGGAATTATAATGTCATTACCCAAAGGAAGCCGTGCTGGAATGGCTGCAACAGTTAAAAAAGATAAAAAGATCCTGTTTAAACATGATCCAATGTATTTATTGGTAAATTCTCTAATTTGTCGAAGACTAATTAAAGATTTGGAAGGAAGACAAAAAAAGTTTGTAGAGGATAATAGCAACAAACATAGATGGGTTCTGTGGATCAATGTTTTTCTCGCTGCATTAGTTTATTACGGGCTGTCAGATGTTCCAATAGAAGAAATGTCTACAATAGTTAGCAGCTTGATGGCACCAGCATTTATTACTGGTGGTGCTTGGTTTGCAATAAGTTTTGGAGGGGTTCCAGTTAAGCTTCTTGATAGAGCTGTTGATATTACATTCTGGATGTTCTCAGCATTCACTGTTTCATTGAGCACTATGGCTGTTGCCGTTTATTTTGTCACAAATATTTACTTAGCCTCTGTATTTGTTTTGATTATAGTAACTGTAATAATATCCAGCATACTTTATGATAATGTGGATGGATTGAAAGTTGGTTTAGATGAAGCGTTGCTTAAGGGAAATTTAGCAAATATTGAATATCTATTAAATAAAGGACATATTGATTTTGTTCCAAGAGACATTGATAGTATAAAAGAGCGTCATGGAACAAGCAAGATTGAGGAGTAAGAAATGACAAAAGCAAAAGTTAGCAGTAATAAAAAGATATTTATAAGTTATTCCACATTTGATAATGAGTTTGTTGAGAAGTTAGACCAATCACTCTCGACTGATAAATCTCTGACTGTAATAAGAGATGAGCGTCTTATAAAGGCAGGAAATAAAATTGATCCTCTGAATCTTTATAAGGGAATTGATGGTAGTGACATTTTTTTGTTAGTACTTTCAAACAGCTCATTACAATCAGGTTGGGTTAAAATTGAATATGACTACGCCTTAAAAAAAATAGAAACATCAAAGGACTTCCTTTTTATTCCTTTACTGATTGAGGATATTGATGATGAAGTGAAAATGCCATTTCCAATTAATGCAATAAAACATATTGACTTCAGAAACCCGTTTTCTTTTATAAGAGATTTTGACAAATTGCTGTTTGGTATATACGGGATTAGTGAAGAAAATCAGCAAATTGAGGAAGAAAAATATCAGCAAATTAGAGAAGTAGTATATAATTTATCTTTTGATCCAAACATAGAAGTAACAAGACTCCAAAGGATACTGGAGAACTCGTTAGAAAAAATATTGCCACAGTATTTAAAGCCTATAAATGAAAACATAGATCTGTTAACTAAACTCAGCCATGCAAGTGAAAGGATTATGACTTTAGAAGCCATTGCTGAGAAGGAAAAGAGTGTAAGTGATAGTGTTTGGATTGTATCTTCAAATCTGAACAATGATGTTCTCAATGATAAAATCAAAGAAAGTGTAAAAAAGAATCAAAAAGCAGGAATTAGATACACATATTTTGTGCTAAACACCCCGCCAATAAAAAAAAGAATCGCAGAATACAAAGAAATATACGATAGTATTTTTAAGGATAGAAAAAACGATAAATATTGTTTTATTGAAATGAAAGACGATGAAATTGTAATGCCGTTTGAGGAGATCGCTATTTATGATCCTGATGACTATTCAAATACATCAGGCTACGTTCTAATTAATTTCGATCTACCAATAAAGACGAATAGTGTTTTTCTAAAAATTTCTCATAGATATTTGTTTCCTTTAACTACTTCTTTAAGAGGTCGATTAGACCGGGATAAAAACATATGAGTATGAGTAGAACAGAGCATCACACTCCAAAATATAATAATGATGGAAATGGTAAATTTAATCTTAGTTATCACCTTGAAATGGTTGGCGATAGTGAAAGGGTTGGTAGGGTTAAACAGGCTATTGATTATTATATAAAGCCGGACAGTGTTTTTTGTGAACTTGGATGCGGAACAGGGATTTTTTCAATTTATGCAGCAAAGAAATGTAAAATAGTATATGCTGTTGAATGGGATAAAAAAATACTGGAGGTTGCAAAAAGGAATACCGCACAAAGCGGAGTGGAAGGGAAAATCGATTTTATTCATGCAGATGCAACAAAAGTAACTTTGCCGGAAAAAGTAGATATCGTATTTTGTGAAATGATGTCGATTTGGCTAATAAATGAACCTCAAGTATTGGCAATGAACAATGCAATAGATAAATTGTTACGTTCCAATGGGGCTGTAATTCCACGAAAAGTTATTAACTTAGTTGAGCTTGGAAATGTTGATTACAGGTTTGATGATGTCGAAATGCGAGCTTCTATTGCTGAGTTTTCAGGAATACGCCCCCCTAGGATTGCCACAGAATCAAAGGTGGTAAATATTGTAAACTTACAAGAAAAAAATGAATTAAAAATATCCACATCAGTTAATATGATATCACTTGTTAGCGGAAATCTAAATTGTGTCAGGTTATCTTCTATAGTTGAGTTTGCGCCTGAAATACATTTCTACAGTACAGATACTCTGATGCCTGTTACCATAGTTCCTCTGAAGGATGATATAATGGTAAAAGAAGGAGAGACAATAATCCTGGATATCGAGTATTCATGTCGAACCAGCGTTGATGATTCAGTTTTCAAGATAAGGAAGACGTGATGGAACAAAATAGAGAGTCTTGTTTATCATCTGAAAAGAAACAAGAAATCAATGATAGCTATCCTATAATCATCAAGAACTTAAAAAAGCACAGGAGTGAACATAGGAATCATGTATCCCAAAAACCGATTAATTTGGAAAGACCTGCATGGGTAAGAATAAATCCTGCCCCAGCATTGAAAAATAATGAGAATAGTTACAGGCTTTGTATCGGGTTCAGAAATATTGGATGTAAGTATCGAGATCATGAGCCTATGGGACTTGGCTGTTTAAATTGCGGGTACTATGCAAGTACGGCTTTTAAGGACGTAAATACAGAAACTATCATCAAACAGTTCAAAGATGGTCTAAAAAGTGGGTATAAAGCTGGCACAGTATTTAACTCAATAGAGTTTCTTAACGATGGCTCATTTCTTAATGATGATGAGTTTAGCAAAGCAACTAAAGATGCTCTTATGAGAACGGTATCAGAGATTCCAAGAATCAAAAGGATACTGGTGGAGTCAAAAGTCGAATATGTTGATCGTGAAGGAGTAGCTTATTTATTAAATTTGTTAAGGAGTGACCAAATATTAGAGATAGGTATAGGATTTGAATCCGCTGATAACTTCATTAGAAATACTATCATCAATAAAGGGTTTTCTAAAAAAGACTTCGAAAACTCAATTAATACTCTTGCCTCCCTTAGTGCAGAATATAAAAATCGATTAGGGATAGTTGTATACCTATTAGTAAAGCCGGCATTTCTCAGCCAAAAGGAAAGTATCGATGATATAATCTTATCTCTAAATTATTTAGCGTCTATAGAGAAAAAGTATCAAATTAAAATTATTCCAAAGCTCGAGCCGGCAGCGATCGTAAATGGAACCATATTAAGTATGTTATATAAGGATGAAAGATCAAAATTCCACTACAAACCTTTGAGCTACTGGGCAATACTTGAAATATTGGCAAGAACAGCTTGTGAAAAAAATTGTGAAAACTTTGTTTCCGAAATACGCATTGGTGCCAGAGAAGATATGGATGATATCATTGAAGTACCGGCAATATATAATAAAGATGGAAAAACATTTCATCCGTTTGATTTTGTATTATACGAGGCAATACAGAAATTTAACCAACACCATAATATTTACAGATTATTTTGTATATTGATTGGTGTTTATCGTCAATTTAATAGGGTTGATCTATTTGATGATAATTCCGATTTGTCTAAATGGCTTTGTGATAATGGTATTATAAACAGCGGTATTAAGGAGCTTGTCAATAAAAGAAACCGCTTTATTCTGAAAGAAGCTAAAAGTCAAACAGTAGCGTTTGAGGTAACGCTTCTTAAGAACATATACAAAGTATTGGATATAATTGAAGGGTTAGATAATGAGAGGCTTGAACTAACAAATAAAATTAAGGGAGCAATTAATGATAATAATAAATCGGCTGTTGAAGAGATTATTGACGAGTGTTTTGAAGCAGTTGCACCAAACGAATTTATATCTGTAGATATTATTGATATTTCACAGATTAGTGATAAGTATACAGAATTATTTATTGATATAAAAGAGCTATTAAAGGATACAAGAATCTCTATTTGGAGTAGAATAAAAATTTCTAATGACTAGCATTTGTATAGAGAAAATAATTTTAAAAAAAAGAAACATTATCAGAAGTAGTCAAAGCAACGCCACATCTTTTAAAATTTCCTGTTACAAAGATGTGGATTGACTACGATAAGGAAGCCGACGTGCTTTATATCAGCTTTAATCGCCCACAGAAGGCGACAGATTCTGATATGTCGCCCGATGGAATTTTGCATAGATATCGGGATGGTAAACTTGTCGGGATATCTATCCTCGATGCATCGAAAAGACACTAAATAAAAAATAGGGATTGAATCCAAATGAGAAGTAATTTCCTCCCAATAGTTTAAGGTTTCCATTCCTTAAATCGTCACATTATCATCACACTATGCAAGCCCCACCCACAAAAGCTTTGCAGTAAGGATCCCCGACCACAGGGGATCAGGGCTACATCCTATTCTGTTTATCATAATTAAAGATAAGATATGTCTTACGAACGCATACTAACCAAAGAGAAACAGCCAACCAACAAGGAAATTCTAAAAACAATCGGCGACACAACGCACTGGCTTGAACTGCGTCAATACCTTGAATCATCCTATGACTTTCCCCCTGATCATATTAACTACGGAAAGCATGGGTGGACAATACGGTATCGAAAAAGCGGTAAGACACTATGTTCCCTTTTCCCTGAGAAGGGCGCTTTCACGGTCCTGATAGTCCTTGGCAAAAAGGAAGCGGAAAAAGCCACCTCCATTATGGATAAATTCAATGCTACTGTGCGAGAATTACTCAATAACACAGACCAACTCCACGACGGACGCTGGTTATGGATACGAGTGCTTGAGCAAAGCGACATTACGAGCATCAAAGAGTTGCTAACGCTTAAAAGAAAACCCCAACACTACGACACCCCAACACTACGACACTACGACACTACGACACCCCGACACTACGACACT
>JAVCDD010000075.1 GCA_030765125.1 Candidatus Hatepunaea meridiana | reverse complement strand
TTAGATCATCCTGTTGTATTGTGATTTTTGGAAATCGCCTTTATTTTTTAAAATGAAAAGCCGTTTTTGTTAATAACCACGATTCCTGCTCCTTTTTGGAATGTTGTTGTAACTAACTACAATATAAAAAATTATGGGTCGGTTTCTATACTAAAAACCCCTTAAAAACGCCCAATTTCTATGGTGCGAAACTTCAGTTATTATTCTACACAATTCACACACTCCTGAATGAACCACTCTTGAATATAGTTCAGAGCAAATGTTAAGTCAAGAAATAATTGCCCTTTGTAAACAATACTATATATCGTATCTATAAGGATGGGAAACGCCATATCGGGGGCGACTCAGCCAAGAATGAAAAACAGAGTTCAGAGTGCGCATCAGCACGTAAAGCCATTAGAATAAGGAAGATAACCAACACGCGCTGAAGCGCGCACTCTGAACTCTATTTTTAAAGGGAATTAGAAGTATCGCTGGTTTCGGAGAAACAGGGCAACATGATTAAGTTTTTTGCATCACAATTACCTTAAACAGAATGTCATCAGAATCTTTATCCCCACTGTCTACAAGGACTTTCTGTTCCTTTTGGATTGTTAATCCGAGTGTTTCTGCTATATTATTAATATATTTATCGGAGTGTTTGAAAATTGGAATCCCCCAGGCGGTTTGGACTTCTATGTGATCAGGGATGCTTTCACTATCTAATCCGGCGTCTTTTTCAGTAAGCGATGCAATTGTAAATGCGAATATTCCGGAAGGTTTGAGAATGCGATGTGCTTCACTAATTGTTGGCAACAGATCACCGAAAAAGTGAAATACACCGCAGGATATTATGTGCGAAAAAGCTTTGTCCGAATAAGGCAGGGGAACATCCCGGATGTTGCATTGCAGTATTTCTTTTGCAAATCCTTTTTTCCTGCACTCCTTCAGCATTTTCAGAGATTCGTCCAATCCGGTTATATTTAGTCCGGCTTTTGCGAAAAGAACGGAACTTAATCCCGTGCCTATTCCAAGGTCAAGAAGAGAATCACCTGGTTTTATGTATTCATAACACATGCCAAAAAGGACTTCTGGTCCATAGCTGTTATACTGCTTTGCCTGAGAATCATAAGTGGTGGCAAAGGCATCGTGGGATTTGATGTGATTTTTGTTGTTCATAGTTGTTGAACGCTCCATTTATCCTGTTTCCATTATACGGGTTATTTCTTTAATCAAATCCACTATTTTAAATGGTTTACTTAGCCTTCCTCTAAATCCATATTCGCTGTAATTTGCCATAATAGCATCTGTGGAGTAGCCGCTGAAAACGATAACCTTTGCCTCGGGATCGATGGTAAGAATTTCCGTGACGGCTTCTTTACCGCCCATACCGCCTGGAATAGTTAAATCCATAATTACAATATCAAAGGACTCACCGGTTTCCATTGCCTGTTTGTACATTTCTATTGAGGCTAAGAGCTTCCAGCTTCTGTTTAAGTTTCTGTATTTTATCTGTTAGCATAATGTGTAACCGGAGATTGCTGAGTCGTTGAAGCCTGTCTTGATTTCAGCGTTGACAGTGTCAATGATAAAGGTGTGTAAGTGGGTTGTGATTGTTATAGAAATTCATACATAATAGGCTACTTGTGCAAGCGACAAGAGTGTCGCTTCTACTATTTCTGTAGGAAATCAAAATTGTAATAGTAAATAATGTCTAAATTTCCCCTTTTGTCAAGATTTGTTTTGATTTTATTAATGTTGATACGATTTACTTCACTTTTTACTTAGTCTATTATTATTACTCACAAAACACGAGAGCAATCTTTTCTTTTTACAAAGAAGTTTTCTTGAAGTAGTACTTCGGTTGCATTAGGAACTATAATTAGTGCCTGACCGAAAAGTCCCCCTTTTGTCATTCCCGCGAAGTCGGGAATCCAGGTAACCTATTGTTTCTCCTGGATTCCCGCCTTCGCGGGAATGACAAAAGGGGATTAATATCCAGATAAACACGGGTTTTCGGTCAGACACTAATTATTATCATAAGGTTGGAGATTGCTTCGCTACGCTCGCAAAGACGTTGTAGAGTTCTTAAGGAATAATAGTTAAATGACAGGAAATATTAATAATTCCAAATGTGCAAACTATCATGGTGTATTTGTGAACACATTTTTGCATATTATAACGATAACATCAATGTCTAAATGGATTAATAGTGTTCAGAATTCTCTTTTTATGTACAGGTAATTCCGGTCGAAGTCAAATGGCTGGAGCGTTCGCAAAGGATTTCGCCGGTAAGGACACTGAAATAGTCTGCACCGGCGACAAACATCAAACTATACAACGAATCGCTGTCCGGATGATGGAAGAATTCGGCAAGAAGATACCTCCAAAAGTGACCTACACACTTAACCAAATAAAATCAGAACCATTCGATATCGTAATAACGCTCTGCAATGAGTTGGTTGAAAAGCTTGTATAGATGAAGGGTGAATAGCGAAAAGAAGACCCTTATCCTTTTTCGCTATTCGCTATTCGTCCTTGAACTTTTCTTTACTTCTTCAGGAGCCTACCTTTATCAGCCAAACATCAGATCCACCTGCTCCGAATGATTCGGTTGATCCTGTTATTATGTAACCTCCATCTGTAGTTGGCTGGGAAGCAAATCCCTCATCTCTGGCAGTTCCTCCCAGAGTCATGTTCCAAAGCTCGTTGCCCTCTCCATCTGTCTTAATTAACCAAGCGTCCATGTCACCCTTTCCGAAGGAGTCGGTCAATCCGATAACTACGTATCCTCCATCCTCAGTCTTATGACAGCTATATCCCTTTTCATTCCCATCACCACCAAAGGTTTTATTCCAGACCTCCTGACCAGAATAATCCACTCGAATAAACCAGAGATCATAATCGCTTCTGTCATCGGCTACGATGTATCCTGTGATAATGGTTCCGCCGGTATGAGCTGAATTAACACCCAGACCCTTACCAAAATTACTGAGTCCGAAATAACGGCGCCAAACAGGACGACCGAAATTGTCAATCCTGAACAGACAGGCATTACTGAAACCGGAACCGAAGGACTGAGTTGAACCGACGACGTCAAATCCTGATTCAAGCGATGGCTCAATGCAAAATACCTCTTCCCTGCCGCCTTCACCTATCGTCCGGTCTTCCTGCTTGTGACCCAGATGATCCGTTCGTATTATCCAGGTGTCATAATCACCAACACCATAAGATCTGGTCGATCCGACTACTATATATCCGCCGATCTGATCAGGATGCACACCGTAACCTTTATCGCGGTCGCTGCCACCGATGGTCTGATTCCATTCCTCGTCACCTGATGCATCAACCTTGATAAGCCAAACATCATAATCACCCTCACCGAAGGAAGCTGTGTAACCCACAATGATATATCCTCCGTCTGTTGTGCACCTGACATCGCTGCCATAATCGTAGTATAATCCTCCGAAAGTTTTGTTCCACTGTTCATTACCATTTGCATCCGTTTTAATCAACCAGACGTCACTATCACCGGCGCCGAAGGATTTCGTGCTCCCCACAACGATAAATCCACCATCCGGGGTTTGACGAACCTTGTGTCCTTCCTCATCCAGAGCGCCACCGAAAACCTGATTCCACTGTTCAGCATACACTATAGTTACACAGGTTGAATTAGAATAGTCGGAATATTCGGTTCCAAGATATGCTCTGACACGATAGTAGTAAGTCGTTCCGGGTGATTTGTCGATTAGAGTCAGCGTTGTTGTATCGGAACCTGTTTTGCAGATTAATTGGTAATCAGAACTATCACCTTCCGACTCCTCAATTTCAAACCCGTCTTCGTTGTCTGAATTATCGTTCCAGGTTAATCGGACTTCAGTCCCGTCCACGAGTTCAGCCACGAGGTTCTCCGGTGATAACGGCACATAAGGTGTGGTGACGGATACTATGTTTGAATAATTAGATGTGTCACGATAACTAAAAGCTCTGACACGATAGAAATATATCCTATCAGCTTGTAGATTCCTGACTGTCATCGATGTAATATCAGGGTCGGTAATTGTCAGTGGTATGAAGCGGCTATCATTGCTGATACTCTCTTCCATCTGGAAGCCCTCTTCGTTATCCGAGTTATCCTGCCAAGACAATAGAATCTCAGTTGTGGACAGGACTTCTGCGGTCAGGTTATCAGGGGGGTTGAATTCTTTCGGTGGCTCCACCGACTTTTTAGATTTGCAGCCGATGATGGTGATGGATATTACGAATATCACGGTCAATGAAATCAGAAAATACAAAGTTTTATTGAACATCGGATTTCCGGGTTATTCGTTCCCACGCTGGAGCGTGGGAACGAGATTAAACTGGATTCCAGCTTTCGCTGGAATGACAAAGAGGGGTTTTCGGTCAAGCACTACCTAAGCAACACAATACGCGATGATTTACTACCGCTTGGAGTCCCGTAGTGAATGATATATATGCCGGATGGAAGATGTCCCGCATCAAATTGTACTCGATAGTTGCCAGGTTGGTGAATGCCTTCGGTTAGTTTCGTAATTAGACGACCACTCAAATTATACATATCCAGTTGAATGAAACCTTGCCGAGGGACTGAGTAGGATATCATTGCTCTATTGTTGAACGGATTCGGATGACTTCCTGATAATGTCCATTCTGTAGGAATATCATCATTCAAAAGACTTACATCATTGGCATTCCAATACAACTCAATCTCATTTGAAGGATTACTGACACCATTTAAGTACTCAGCGCTAACCATATAGTAATAATCTCCGCGCGGCATTCCTGTCAAGTTGTCGAAGTATCGTATATCGGTAACCAGTGTATCGAGGTTGTCATCCCCCCGGTATATTCTGTATCCGATGAGTTCGTCGGCAACCGGGTCGTCTCGGCGCGGCAGAGGTGTAGTCCATGTGAGATAAGCTCCCTGACCATCAATCTCACCTTCAAGCTCCAGTGGAACCTCTATTGCCCTCGGCAGCCTGAACCTGATGTCATCGATCATCCAGCCTCTTTTTCCAATTGAACGATCAGACGCGAAATGGAAACGGATTCTAACGCTCTCACCAACGAACCCGGTAAGGTCGAATACTGCCTGATTCCAATGATGTTCACCGGAATAACAGGGCATTCCATCAATCGGGCTTTCGCGGGGACCCTCATTTATCACGTAAGGATACGCCAGACTGTCATCAGTTTCCGGGGATAACAATTCCCAATCATCATCGTCAACCGAAATCTCTAAGAAACCTCCGTCAAACGCCAGGGTAGGGATTTCATAGTAACACTCAACAGACATTTTATGCCAGAATACCATCTCGGTAGGAGCTGTAACTTGGTATTCCGGGATTTCTATGGCACAATTCAAGCTGTCATCATAATAGCCATCTAACCGGTCAGGTCCGAGTTTCAATGATGCTGAACCACCCGGTGTGTGGTTAAAGGAGTTTGATATACACCACTGATCTCCCCAGCCATCGTCTCCAATAGAGTAGTGTTCCCAATCTTCCTCGCCATCATCGAAATTGAATGATAAACCTCCGATGTCGTAATCCCTTAGCAAAGTATGATAGAAACCGAGGTCCCCGTTAAGCCGAATATAGAACACTACCCGGTCTGGGTTGAGACAATCATTCGAAATTCGGATTCGAAATGTCTCTTCGATAGTGTTGAGCTGTTCTGCTTCCATGACGGGAAGCCTTACTTCCGTGTCTATTAACTCGATCAAGTCGTTATCGCATATAAGCCGGGCTACAACATTATTGGCATCACCCGAACCAACGTTTGTGAGATTGAGCCTCATATCAACTTCTTCACCAGGATCGATTCTACCGTTATTATTATCATTCTCATCCAATATATTGATTGTCCAACCACCTATCTCGGGTGCATGAACTTCGAATGAAACATGCTGGCTCCACCTTTCACCAACTCCATCTTCAATATGCACCATTACTGCAATATCGTAATGATCCTTACAGAAAGAAGAAATGGTTATTTCTATACCATGTTCGGAAATCAGTTCATCATCCACCTCAATAAATGGGTATTCAGCCTCATCATCGGAAGGAGTTACCAACGAATCCTCGATCTCAAAAGTTACTGTGACTCTCTCGAGGTTCTCAAGACCAAGGTTTCGCAAGCGTAGATTTAGAATTATTGTCTCACCAGCATCGGCAATCCCGTTGTCGTTTCCAATTTCATCTTCAACAATCAATTCAGTGACCCAGGGATAACCACCTTCTGATTGAACTACCGGGAGAATCTCACTGTAAGGATAGCAGTTGTGCGCTATTATGGAGAGGCGAAGCGAGTCGACATCCTGTACCGGTTCATCCCACTCAAGGCGCGCTATTCCGTTTCCACCGGATAAAACTGAGGCAATCAATTCAATCTCTCGACCCTGGTGCATAAGACTAACGAGAGCGCCTTCAACTCCGTCAATGGTAACATCGAATTGATCATTTCGCCTATGTACAACTCCGACATGCTCCGGTTCAAGCTCGCGAGGCTCTTCAGTCCATATATCCATAAGAGGATCGCCAAAGAGGTTCAGATTATAATAACACCAAGTCATAACATGACCATCATGCCAACCGGCGAGGTCTTCTTTTGAATCCTGTTGAGCACAACCGATACGAGTAATACCCTCTCCGAAAATTGCATCAACAAACTCACGATGGAAATGTTGAGAAGGTCCATCTGTTCCACCAGGTCTGTACCAGCCATACCGCGAGTTGCTTATGAATGCTACGAATGCAGTTTCAAGACCGGAAGTGAATCTTTCAGATATACAATCGGCTAGGGCATAGCGATTAGGATCAACCAAACGATTATCAAATGACCCGGCATAACAACCCTGAGTATATCCAATATTATAGCCATTCTCTTCCCCGTAATTAGTAAGCACATCTTCGGTTAGATCACCTGAGCTAAACTTCATATTGTAATGGATTCCAGAGTGCCCTCCATGATTTACAAGGTGATAACCTTGGGAAATCAATGGCGCCAGATCACGATAAGCATCCCATTCTCTGTCCCTGTCATAGAGATTCTGCCGGTTAAAACGATCAGGAAAACCAACAGTGTTATGACCATGAGCGTTCGAACCATTATATATCTGATCCATATAAATGGCATCATAAGTATCACCACCCAAATACTCACCAACCATCAACGCAGATTCGATGTTGTCAACCACAGGAGCTTCAGAGTAGCGTATGACTTTATTGGTTGTTATTTCAACCTCCACACGCTGATCGCAGCATAACCTGCCTACGATTACTTCGGCTAATAGATCCGCTTCTTCTATTTCTCCCCATCTTTCATCTCCATCGTCGTTCCAATTTCCATCGAGTGTTCCATAATATAAGTCCGCAGGCATATCGTTTTCACCCATGCAGTGCAGTCCTCGATGTGGTACATTTTCGTCATCGCCGATAATAATGACGTAACCAATATCAAAGTTCTGATATGCATTTATAATACCATTGCGGATTTTCTCAGGATCGTCGCGCCCATTATTATTCCGTATTAAATCCGAAGCAATTACGATAAACGTCCGCATACCGCGCAAACGCCACCAATCAGCATATAGCTCTGCATTTGACAGGAATTCCGAGACAGTTAAAATGAGAATCGATTCCATACCGAAGCTGTCGCGTCGTGGATAACATCCGATTTGTTCATCATTCCTAACCCTTTCCATAACTGATTCCCTGGTCTCCGCATCATCGCGGAAGAATCGTTCGTATCCTGATTGTTCCCTCTGTCCGGGTGTGGTTTCGATTGTCAGTTCAGCCTCAGCGAGATATTCGAGCGAACCATCAACCGGATTCCATCTGATTGGTGAAATGAGGCAGCTTGCGAGTGCATAACCGCGCTTCAGGTGAGTATTCAGATTGCTGACCGGATGTGCGGGGAAAATGTTTTTGTCTTCATAGATTGCCGGGTCGGGTGGAGTCAATTCGTAGGGGGAAATATCGCTTATCGGTTTCGGTGTTTGTATGGGCGAGGGTGTGTATTTTCCTTTTATTGTACGCCATACTTCCGCCTTCAGCTCAACTGAAACCGCTCTTTCGCCGGGCGGCAGCAACAGCCAAACTGCTGCGGAGGGCAGAGAGGGTGTTCCTGGCTTCCCAATATTCAGCGCTTTCGGGAGCTCGACCTGGTGAAAGTTGTCTGTTTTGGATATATTGGGTGGATCGTAGTTCAAGCTGGTATTGACTTGAGCAGCTGTAATCACAGTTGGGAGATAGACAAGAATGAGCGTAGTGAAAAGCAGTAATCTGTAGTGGATAAGCCGTTTCATAATTACCTCTGATAGGTGAAATGACACGATTTGAGAAGGATTATATTTTTGCTATTCCCTTGAAAATAGCGTCGTTTTGCGAGCGAAGCGAAGCAATCTCCTATGGTTAGGGAAGAGATTGCTTCGTCACTTCGTTTCTCGCAAAACGAGTTTTTCAGTATATCTTAACCCGGATGAACCGGAAGAATTTTGACAAGGATTACAGGATGAACAGGATTTTCTTTATACTTAAAATTACTTTGTTAAATTCGAAATTTGCTTAGAAAATACGGGGACAGTATACCTATTTTTATAAAAACTCTTTATCGGTTATGCCTTTAGCTCAGCAATGTATAAAATTAATAACACCGGAGTAGCGAAGCTTGCTGCGCGTCCACTTAATAATACCGGAGTAGAAAAGCTTTCTGCGTTCTCGTACGGTGGCGCATG
>JAVCDD010000004.1 GCA_030765125.1 Candidatus Hatepunaea meridiana | reverse complement strand
GGGGCCAATTTATTGAGCCCCTTCTACTTATGCAAAAGGGCTCGATAAATCGGCCCCTACGCGGAACTTTTAATGTTTCAAACAATTATAAAAACCAATATTGATACTTAACAAAGTAATGTTAGGTGGCAATCATGAACTATCCTTTACTTGAATTTTGCATGGATTATTAGATTCATACCTGCAAAAGTGAAAAAGAGCCTTTTTTTGTTAACACATCCCACAAAACTTCAATACCGATGCTTCGGGTGTAACCTGACAGGAACGTTTTACCAGCCACAGATTATTCATTTCATTCACCTTCAAATACTTCTATCCGCTATAAACAAATATCTAGTTCTGACAGGGAAAAAGAGTGATTATAGGGGAAAATAATTCCGCTTTTATAGATATCAAGACAGGATTTCAATATTGACTTGTTAAGCTTTCCCGAAGGGAATGAATGTGAACAGCTGTGGGTGAAATCCACCGAATCAAATTGCAAACCCTTCAGCGATCCCGAAGGGATCGAACAAGATATGGATTCATAATTTCTGTTTATTCAACCCCTTTGGAGTTGGTTGGTGTAATGACATTTCCTCCACCATGATGCTGGTGGCTATTCACGGTTTAATCCCTTCGGGGTTTTTGCAGTAAATCAACTATTTTTTAACGGCAAATATACTGAAAAACCAGTATTATTTTGGGGATATTACACCTATTAAGGCGCTTATGGAACGACGCCCTGACAGCGGATTTAAAGTTCGGATTTCAGTCTATTATGCACTCTAACGTTCCATACCTAAATGGACTTCCAAGCAATAGTGTTAACTCTGAACTTGTGGCACGAAATTTGAACTATTCAATGTGAAGACAAGTACTTTTTCGTCCAGTTTGTTAAGAAATTAGGAAATCAAAATGCTTGAAAGAAAAAAGCAAATTGAAGAATCAAATACTGAAAACACAAATGAAGAATCTTCAGAAGCATCAAAGGGAACTTTTGGGTGGCTGAAATGGATTATCATAGCTTTTGGAGCAATGGTGATTTCTGTTGGAGCTTTTATTCTGGTAAAGAAATTACTTTTACCAAAATATCAAACCATTACGGTTGAAAACCAGATTGCAAAGGAAGATAAATTTATGAGACAAAAACCGGAAATGGGAATTGTGTATGTATTTAAAGATTTAACTGTAAATACGTTAGGATCAAATGGACGTCGGTTTGTTATAGTCGAATATGTAATAGAATCAAGAAGTAAAAAGACTATTGATGAGGTAAAGAGTAGAGAACCACGATTAAGAGATGTTTTTATCAAGTACTTGCGGCGTCATACAGCCAACCAGTTGTTAGACCTAGAATTTCAGGAAAAGTCAAAATCCGAATTAATCGAATTAGTAAACACTCAACTCAGTACTGGTAATGTTGATAGCCTCTACTATACAAAGCTTATAATTCAGTAGCATAGGCGTCCCCGCCTGCGGATATTTATAATTAAGGTATGCTTTCACAGGCGGAGATGTCTACGCTACTGAATATTGTTTTTCAAAGGAATTTAACTAAATGGCAAAAATACTATCCCAAGAAGAAATAGACGCGCTGTTATCCGGTGTTTCAACAGGTGAAGAAGCTTCTGCCTGTGAAGGAAACGACCTCCAAAAGGTGTCTTTGTATGATTTTAAACATCCGAACCTCATCTCAAAAGAGCAGATGCGGCTTCTGGAAAATATACACGAGGGACTGGCGCGGAATTTCAGCGTTTTCCTTTCAGCACAATTGAGGATGATTGTAGATATGAGCTTACTGGCTGTTGATCAGATTATGTATTCAGAACTTGTGATGTCGATTGCTACTCCCGGAGCCATCTATGTCGGAACAATAGACGACCCGCGTTCACAGTTTGTATTAGAAGTTAATTCTCAATTAGTCGTTTTTATAGTTGAAAGGCTCTTTGGAGGTAAAGGAACTTTCATCACGAAAAGAAGACCGATTTCAAGCATTGAACAAAGAATTATGAAACGTGTCGTTGATAAAGTTGCCATTGAACTCAGCAAAAACTGGAAGCCAATTACAGAGTTCAATTGTTCGTTTTCACGGTTTGAAAGCAATCCTGAGTTTGTTCAAATAATTCCTTCATCTGAACCTGTGGTTGTTGTTTCTTTAGAAATAAAAATCCGCGGGAATACAACACTGATGAACTTATGCTATCCATATAAATGGATATCGACTATTATGTCCATACCAGAGATTCAGGAAAAGGTACTATTCGGCGCTCAGGAAGCTACAGAGGATGAACAGAAACTTGTCAAGACGAATTTAGAATCCACCAACATCGATTTGAGGACTATCCTTGGCAGGAGTAAAATTCTCATTAAGGATTTCGTTAATTTGAAGGCGGGAGACGTAATTCGCCTGGATTCAGAAGTGGGGAGCAAAAGACCTGTGTTTGCTCTTAATAAATATCTATACGATACTACGATAGGCAGGCGTGAGAAGAATTATGCCTTTAGAATCAATTCGGTACTAAAAGAGGAAACGCCCTATCGGGCTTGACAAGGTTATTTTTCAGGGGAATATAATGAATTATGAACAACTAAAATTGAAACATACCGATAGTTTTGAAAAACTATCACCTGTTATTAAAGAAGCAGCTAATCAGATCTACAAGCGAGAGTTTGAAGTGGAATTGGATTTGATAGATGATAAAGATACACTGAAAATAATATCAGACGAGGAATTCCCACGAGTTCATATCCGCTTTTCAACAACAGCATTAACAAAATATCAACATCTTTTATCGTTAGAACTTAATCTCGTGTTGAAATTATATGCCAGAATGATTGATGCTGAATCTGATGAATCTGTTACCGATGAGCATCTGGAAGGTTTACAGGAGGGCGTCAACCAGATTCTGGGTAAAATTCAGGCAACTCTTGAAAATGAAGAAAACGTTGTATCAGTACAAGAACTAAAAGTTGTATTGATAGAATCCAAAGAAGAGGCAATTGCCGGTTTGCCAACGGAAGGCGGATTGAGCGTAACCTATCCAATATCATCAGAGGATGAGCATTTCTCTATCAGGCATTATACCTGGATTAATAAGGAATTGAAAGGAAACCCTATGGTTAATGGAGACGAATTATTTCAGGCAGAAGCGGACTCAATCGACGTTCATCCAGCCGAATTTGGCGCCTTCTCCGCAGGAAATAATGAAAAAGCGCATTCGCAGAACATGGATATGCTGATGGATGTGGATTTGGAAATTCTTGTCGAGTTGGGTAGAAAAACAATGCTGATTAAAGATGTTTTAAAGCTGGGTAAAGGATCGATCGTTGAACTCGATAAAGCTGCTGGGGAACATCTTGAAGTGTTTATTAACGGGCGGAAATTTGCAGAAGGTGAAGTGGTAATAGTAGATGATCATTTTGGAATCAGAATTACGCAATTGGTAGGACCGAGTGAAAAAATAATGGATTTAGGATGATTAAATTCCGGTCACAGAATGCACCAAAAAGAGGATCATTGGGTGTTGCGATGATATTCATCGCCATTGCTGTCATAGGAGTAATGCTGACGATTTCCTCTCCATCTAAAAAACAGAAATCAAGTGAAATAGAAAAACCATCTTTAGAAACGGTTCAACCTTTAGAGACGGTTCAACATAACCAAATTAAGAAGTCGAATTATTCCTCATATCTCCTTCGAGTTATTCTTATAACTGCTGCTATTATTGCAGTTATCCTGGTTGGTTCAAGGTTGTATCGCAAGCAGATGCGTTTAGGAGATTCCAATAAGGTTAATATAAGCATTCTGGGCAGGCAATATATTAGTCCTAAACATTCCTTGATAATGGTAAGAGTTACCGGACGCAGGTTTCTTTTGGGGATAACCGATAGTTCAGTCAATCTCATTTCGGAATTTGAGGATGAGATAGAATCAGAGATTGGGATTGATAACGAACTGGAAAAAACTGGAATACGGGAAAGTATGACAGCGAAAGGTAATAATAGTACTTTTGATACAATTGTAGAGAAGTTAAAAACCACGAGCCTGAGTTAATGTAATGAACAGGATCAATAGTAAAGCGTATTTATTCATTTTTATACTTCTATTATCAGTTCCTCATATCCTATCTGCTCAAACCGCATTTCCTAAGATATCTGTCGGTGTAGAGGAATCGACTAATCCATCCGACTTCGTTCTTACAATGCAGATAGTATTTCTGTTCACGATTCTATCTCTGGCGCCTTCGATCCTAATTATGATGACGTCCTTTACGCGATTAATAATTGTATTTCATTTTTTAAGAAATGCTCTGGCAACACAAACGGTTCCATCGAATCAAATTCTAATTGGATTAGCTCTTTTTATAACTTTCTTCATAATGAAACCCGTGTTTAATGAAATTAATGAGAATGCTTTACAACCATATATACAGGAAGAGATTACACAGCGTGAAGCCTTGAAGAAAGCGGAAGTGCCTATAAAGGCGTTTATGCTTAGGCAAACCCGGGGTAAAGACATCGAACTTTTCGTCGGTCTACGCGGTGAAGGTCGTCCAGCGTCTATGAACGATCTTCCATTATCTGTTGTGATTCCATCATTTATAATAAGCGAACTCAAAACTGCTTTTCAAATCGGTTTTCTACTTTACCTGCCGATGCTGCTTATAGATATAATTGTTGCAAGTATTTTGTTATCAATGGGTATGATGATGCTGCCACCGATTATGATTTCGATGCCGTTTAAAATTTTACTATTTGTACTAGTGGATGGATGGTATCTCATCGTTGAATCATTAGTTAAAGGATTTGCATAAAATGAGTGTTGATTACGTTTTATACATCAGTAAGGAGACACTGATAACGGCGGCTTATATCCTGGCGCCTGTATTGGGAAGCGGTCTCCTGGTTGGATTGGCAATAGGTATTTTTCAAGCCGTTACGCAAATTCACGAAATGACGTTGTCGTTTATTCCAAAGATCGCAGTCGTCGGTTTTGTTCTGATCCTGCTTATCCCTTGGTTTCTTGATATTCTGCTTAGTTTTACTAATGAGATATATAGTCAGATACCAAATATGATTGAGTAATGATTATGTTAAAAAATCAATTATAAAATTACCTTCCCCTTTTGTCATTCCCGCGAAGGCGGGAATCCAGTTTAAAGAGCTTTAAATACTTGAAAACTCTGGATTCCCGCCTTCGCGGGAATGACAAAAGGGGCGGGAATGACAAAATGGGAAGTATTCAACAAAATCAGTAATAATGTATGAGCTATTTGATACAATAAACAAATTCCTGCCGGGATATATGCTTATATTCGCCAGAATTTCCGCTATGACGGCAACCCTGCCTATTATCGGTTATACTATGGTCAGCGGCAGGATTCGGATTATGTTTGCATTTGTATTAACGTTGATTTTATTCCCGATGTTCGGTTCTTCTTTCCCGGTTTTTGGTTCGCCTATTGAATTGTTACTGGGTATTGCCCGAGAGGTATTTATCGGTTTGATTATCGGGTTTGGCGCAAAGTTGATCTTTGAAGCTTTTAATATGGCGGGCAGTTTTGTTGGCAGACAAATGGGATTGGCAATTGCAAACGTGATGGACCCTACCAGTCAAAACCAAATGCCGATACTCAGCCAATTCTGGATGTTGGTTATGATTATGTTCTTCCTTGTCGCTAATGGTCATTATTTATTAATTGAGACCATTTTTAAGAACTTCGTTCTGATACCTTTAGGCGGAGGTGAATTTACACCGGCAGCAGGGCAGACTATCATTAAAGGCGGATCTATGGCTTTTGACATTGCGCTTCGATTGGCTGCTCCTGGAATGGTATTCTTGCTGTTAGTCGATGTTACCATTGCACTTACGGCGCGTGTTATGCCACAGATGAATATATTCCTCGTCACGCTTCCCCTTAAGATCGGTGCCGGTATTTTTGTCTTGATATTCTCATTGGATATCTTCCAGATACTGTTCGATTCAGTGCTTAACGATTTATCAGATTTTATAAGTGCAATTGTGAATAGTTTAAAATGAATCGGTTATGCCTTTAGCTCAGCAATGTATAAAATTAATAACACCGGAGTAGCGAAGCTTGCTGCGCGTCCACTTAATAATACCGGAGTAGAAAAGCTTTCTGCGTTCTCGTACGGTGGCGCATG